>JBKOWB010000350.1:0-6979 GCA_046724195.1 Actinomycetota bacterium | reverse complement strand
CATGCCCGCGGAGCCGGCCGCCGCCGGGGTCGCCGCGCCGGCCACCGACGAGCCGCGCCGGGCCGTGGCCGACATTGTGCTGGACAACAATGCCGGCTTCGGCGAGTTGAACGCACGGGTCGATCGTCTGTGGCGGGAGCGGCTGCAGCCCTACGAGCGGAACGTACGGCACGGCCGCGTCGCCCCGTCCGACGGGCTGCTGGTGCTCGTAGACCATGACCCGACGTGGGCCGCGCAGGCGGGCCGGCTGATCGCCCGGATCCGCCACGCCGTCGGGCCGTCGGCCGACGTCAGCCACATCGGCTCGACCGCCGTGCCGGGCCTGCCCGCCAAGGATCTGATCGACCTCATGCTGGCGGTGTCCACGCTCGACGAGGCCGACGCACTCGCCGACGCCCTGGGGCGGGCCGGGCTGCCCCGGCGGGAGGGGGAGTGGGCGGACAACGCGCGCGGTGTGCCGGGCGAGACCTGGCCGAAGCGGATGCACGGTAGCGCCGATCCGGGCCGGCACGTGAACCTTCACGTACGGGTGGCTGGGTCGCCAGGCTGGCGGTTCGCGTTGCTGATGCGCGATCACTTGAAAGCCGTGCCGGCGGCCCGGGACGAGTACGCGGCGGCGAAGCTGCGGTGGGCGCAGGAGCATCCGGACGTCGGCAGTTACGCCGAGGCCAAGGAGCCGTGGTTCGACGCCGAGGCACACGCGGCCGACGACTGGGCGGAGGAGACAGGCTGGGAGCCGAGCTGAGTGGCCCGTGTCCCGGCGTGCCACGGTACGCCGGTGTTGCGGTTGTCCGCGCAGTAGGCCGTACCCGAAAAGGGTTTGGACAGAAAGGGCGCTCGCGGCGGCCGATCAGCGCAACGCGCGACCGCCGTGGGTGCGCACGCCGACGAATGCCGGGCGCATCGACCACGGTGCCGGCTCGGGTGGACCGTGTGGTGGTCCGTGATCCGGCCGGGCGGCCGCCGCGAGCGGCCTACCCGAACAGATTAGGGGGGCGGTTCCGGCCCGGACAATGCGCCGCGAGCATTTTGGCACCCTGCGAACAGCCATCCGGGCGCCCCTTCCGGCCGTCGCGGAAACTTGTCACACCTTCGACGTACGGTTGTCGTCATGGCGCTCGACATCCCTCGACTGGACGGCCGTTTTGAGGTCATCAGTGACTACCAGCCGGCCGGCGACCAGCCCACGGCCATCGCCGACCTGGAGCGCCGGGTCCGTCGCGGCGACCGGCACACGGTCCTGCTGGGGGCGACCGGCACCGGCAAGAGCGCCACGACCGCGTGGCTGATCGAGAAGCTGCAGCGGCCGGCGCTCGTCCTCGCCCCCAACAAGACGTTGTGTGCGCAGCTGGCGAAGGAGTTCCGCGAGCTGCTGCCCAACAACGCGGTGGAGTATTTCGTCAGCTATTACGACTACTACCAGCCCGAGGCGTATATCGCGCAGACCGACACCTACATCGAGAAGGACTCGTCGGTCAACGAGGAGGTCGAACGGCTGCGCCACTCGGCCACGATGTCGCTGCTGACCCGCCGCGACGTGGTCGTGGTGGCGACCGTGAGCGCCATCTACGGCCTGGGCACGCCGCAGGAATACCTGGACACTTCGGTCCGGATCAAGGTCGGCGAGGAAGTGGACCGCGACAAGCTGCTGCGGCGCCTCGTGGACATTCAGTACTCGCGCAACGACATGGCCTTCCAGCGCGGCACGTTCCGGGTCCGCGGAGACACCCTGGAGATCATCCCGGCCTATGAGGAGCTCGCGATCCGCGTCGAGCTGTTCGGCGACGAGGTGGAGAAGCTCTACTACCTGCACCCACTCACCGGCGACATCATCCGCGAGGTCGACGAGTTGGTCATCTTCCCGGCGACGCACTACGCGGCCGGTCCCCAACGGATGGAGCGGGCGATCCGCGGCATCGAGGCCGAGCTTGCCGAGCGCCTCGCGGAACTGGAGCGGCAGGGCAAGCTGCTGGAAGCGCAGCGGCTGCGGATGCGCACCACGTACGACATCGAGATGATGCGCCAGGTCGGGTTCTGCAACGGCATCGAGAACTACTCGATGCACATCGACGGCCGGTCGTACGGTGACCCGCCGAACTGCCTGCTCGACTACTTCCCCGACGACTTCGTCACCGTCATCGACGAGTCGCACGTGACGATCCCGCAGATCGGCGGGATGTATGAGGGCGACGCCTCCCGCAAGCGGGTCCTCATCGAGCACGGCTTCCGGCTGCCCAGCGCCGCCGACAACCGGCCGCTGCGCTTCGACGAGTTCCTCGAACGGGTCGGTCAGATGGTGTTCCTGTCCGCGACGCCCGGGCCGTGGGAGCTGCAGCAGTCCGGCGGCGAGTTCGTCGAGCAGGTCATCCGTCCCACCGGCCTGGTCGACCCCGAAGTGGTGGTTAAGCCGACCAAGGGCCAGATCGACGACCTCATGCACGAGATCCGGGAGCGTACCGACCGCAACGAGCGGGTCCTGGTCACCACGCTGACCAAGAAGATGGCCGAAGACCTCACCGACTATCTGCTGGAGAGCGGCATCCGGGTGCGTTACCTACACTCCGAAGTAGACACGTTGCGGCGGGTCGAGCTGCTCAAGGAGCTGCGCAAGGGCGAATACGACGTGCTGGTCGGCATCAACCTGCTGCGTGAGGGTCTCGACCTGCCCGAGGTGTCGCTGGTGGCGATCCTGGACGCGGACAAGGAGGGCTTCCTGCGCAGCGGGCGGTCGCTGATCCAGACCATCGGCCGCGCGGCCCGGAACGTGTCGGGCCAGGTGCACATGTACGCGGACAAGATGACGCCGTCCATGCGCGACGCCATCGAGGAGACTGACCGCCGCCGCGCCAAGCAGATCGCCCACAACGAGACGAACGGCATCAGCCCCGAGCCGCTGCGGAAGAAGATCCACGACATCCTCGACGACATCTACCGTGAGGCGGAGGACACCGAGACCGCGATCGGCGGCCACGGGCCCGGCGGCCACGTGGTCGGTGGCGGCGGGCGGCAGATGTCGCGCGGCAAGGGTCCCGTGCCGGAGACCCGGTCTAGGGCGCGCGGCGCGTCGGCGCCGGCGCGCGAGGGCATGGCCCGGGCCGAGCTGGCCCAGCTCATCCAGGACCTCAACGAGCAGATGCTGGCGTCCGCTCGGGAGCTGCAGTTCGAGCTGGCGGCCCGGATCCGTGACGAGATCGCCGAACTGAAGAAGGAGCTGCGCGGCATGGACATGGCCGGCGTGAAATAGGTCGCCGGATGGCGCAACCGGCCGGCCGCCGCTATCTCTCGCCATCTGCCACCGCGTCGGTAGGCTGCTCGTGTGTCCGATCGGGATGCCGCCGCCGGAGGGCCGCCGGCCGGGGATGCCGCGTCAAGGCCGCCGGCCGGGGCCGCCGCGTCAAGGCCGCCAGCCGGGGACGCCGCCTCAACGTCGCAGCTGGCCGAGGGTGACTTTGACGACGTCGTGGCGCTGGCTGCCCGCTGCCTGGCCGTGGACGGAGGCCTGCCGCTGGCCGCCGATCCGTCCTTCCTACGCCGGCGGTGGGTGACGCCGGCGACCGCGGCCGTCCGCGACGACGACGGCCGCCTCATCGCGGCCGCGGCCGTGCGAGACGGCTCCGTGTTCGTCGGCCTGGTCGACCCGGCGGCCCGCGGTCGAGGGATCGGGGCGACGCTGCTCGACTGGGGACTCGAGCAGGGCCCATCGGTGACCGTCGAGACGGAAGGGCTCACGCCGGCCGCAGAGGAGCTGTTCGCGTCTCGTGGCCTGCGGCAGATCTTCGCCGAGGACGTCATGCGCATCGACCTGGAAGCGCCGGCGCCTGTCGCAGCGCCACCGGCGGCCGGCGGCGACCGCGCGGCCCGCGAATTCGAGCCCCGCTGGCCCGCGGGAGTCACGCTCGAGACCTGGAACGACGCCACCGCGCCCCGGTTCCACGCCGTCTACAGCGCCTCGTTCCGGGACCGGCCCGGTTTTCCCGGATGGTCCGCCGCGGAATGGATCGAAGCGGTGGTCGAAGAGGGCTTCCGGCCGGACTGGTCGGTGCTGGCCCGCGTGCCGGGCATCGGCGACGCCGGCTTCGTCACCGCGACGGTCGGATGGATCGACCAGGTCGGCGTGGTGCCGGCGGCCCGCGGGCGGGGGATCGGCGCGGCGCTCATCGGCGAGGCGTTGACCCGGATGCGTGCGGACGGCCAGACACACGCCTGGCTCAACGTCAGCGTGGACAACCCGGCCGGGGGGCTCTACCGGCGCCTCGGCTTCGCGGTCAAGGGCCGCCGGGCGCGCTACCGGCGTTAGACGCGGGCGCGGTACCGGCGGCGTTGGAAGCGGGCGCGGTACCGGTGTTGGATGCGCGGCGCCGGCGTTGGAAGCGGGCGCGGCGGCGGCCTTGGGAGCGGGCGCGGCGCCGCCTTGGGAGCGGGCGCGATACCGGTGCTGAAAGCGGGCGATGAAAGCCGGGGGCGTACCGGTGCTAGAAGCGGCGAGCGCGCTTCCAGCGGCTTGCCGGACCGGTCAATCCGCCAATTCCCGTCCCGGCTCGACGTTAGTGAAGTGCTCGACCACCGGCGGTGACGCGAAGAACGGACCGATGAAGCCGCGCCACTGGGCGAATCGCTCGGTACCGCGGAAGTTCTCGTTATGCGCCTCGACGGAGTCCCACTCGACCAGCAGCACGAACCGCGCCGGCGACTCGATGCCGCGAGTCATCCGTACCGACCGGCAGCCCGGTGCGGTCGCGAGGACGGGATGGCCGAGCCGGTATGCGGCGGCGAACTCCTCCTCCTGGCCGGGTAGCACATCGATGAGGGCGACTTCGAGAACCATGGTCCGCAGCCTGCCACACGACCAAGAAAACTAGCCTCCTAGGACGCAAAGGAGGGGTGGCGGAAAGCCCGCGGGACGGGACGCGGCGCGCCAGCGAGAAATGCCCGCGGGGACACGGGCGAAACGGCCGAAAACGTGCACGTTTGGGCGGTAGAGGACGAGAGGCCGGACACCAACTGCCGGGGTGGTGTGCACAAACGGCAACCGATGGGTGACAATGGCACGAGTAGGAGGGGAGTATTCCCCCGCGTCGTTCTCGTCAACACGGCCGCCGCCATCGTGTGGCGACCCGGGCACGGCGGTCGCCACAGGCGGCGGAAGAGACCTCCGACAGCCGCATGTCGCTGTGCTTTTCTGGAGACCTCCGGACGGCACAGCGATGACCCGTGTCTGCCGGAGGTCATTTCGTTGAACGTTCCCACCTGGGTCTGGATCGTCACCCTCGTCGCCCTTGCCGCCGTCTTGGCCGTCGATCTCCTGATCATCGGTCGCCGGCCGCACGAGCCGAGCATGAAGGAAGCCGGCGGCTGGGTCGCGTTCTACGTGGCGCTCGCGCTGGGCTTCTCGATCGTCCTGCTGGCCGTCGCCGGCGGCGTCAAGGCGGGGGAGTTCCTGGCCGGCTGGGCGACCGAGTACAGCCTCAGCGTCGACAACCTCTTCGTCTTCGTGATCATCATGGCCCGGTTCGCCGTGCCGCGACGTTTCCAGCAGAAGGTGCTGCTGATCGGCATCGTGCTGGCGCTGGTGATGCGCGGCGGGTTCATCGCGGCCGGCGCCGCGTTGATCGCGCAGTTCTCCTGGGTGTTCTACATCTTCGGGGCCTTCCTCGTGTACACCGCGATCACGCTGATCAGGCAGGGTGAGAACGACGAGGACGACTTCAAGGAGAACATCCTCATCCGGTGGAGCAAGCGGGCGCTGCCGGTCTCTTCGTCGTTCGCGAACGGAAGGCTGACGGTCGTCACCAAGGCCGGCAAGCGCCTGTTCACGCCGATGCTGATCGTGATGATCGCGATCGGCACCACGGACCTGATCTTCGCGCTCGACTCGATCCCGGCGATCTTCGGGATAACCAAGGAGCCCTTCCTGGTCTTCGCCGCGAACGTGTTCGCGCTGATGGGCCTGCGCCAGCTGTACTTCCTGCTGGGCGGCCTGCTGGAACGCCTCGTCTACCTCAACCTCGGTCTCGCGGTGGTGCTGGCGTTCATCGGGGTCAAGCTGGTGCTCGACGCCCTGCACACCAACCAGGTGCCGTTCATCAACGGCGGCCACGGCGTCCATTGGGCCCCGGAGATCCCGATCTGGCTGTCGTTGCTCGTCATCGTCGGCACGCTCGGCACGGCGACGGTCGCGAGCCTGGCCAAGTCGTCCCGCGACCGCAAGAAGGAGCTGGTCGAGGCCGGCGCCCGCCGATAAGACCGCGAAGGGTACGGATTCTGTCGAGTCCCGCCTCGGCCCACGGATGTCCGTGCGCCTCCAGGCCGTTGCCGACAGCCGGGCCGAACAATCGGCCCGGGCTTGAAGGAACCGCCGCCCCACAGTGACTCGGTCGGGACGCGGCTTCGCGCCGTACCGAAACGGGTTATTGCTGGTGCTTGCGCCGCGCCGCGGCCCGCCCGCGGGTCTGCTGGTCGAGCACGACCTTGCGGATCCGCACGGCGACCGGGGTGACCTCGACGCATTCGTCCTCGCGGCAGAACTCGAGCGCCTGCTCGAGCGATAGCTTGCGCGGCGGGATGAGCTTCTCGGTCTCGTCGGAGGTGGAGGCCCGCATGTTGGTGAGCTTCTTCTCCTTCGTGATGTTGACATCCATGTCGTCGGCCCTGGAGTTCTCGCCGACGATCATGCCTTCGTACACCTCGGTGCCGGGCTCGACGAACAGCTGGCCGCGTTCCTGGAGGTTCGTCATGGCGAACGCGGTCACCGCGCCGGCCCGGTCGGCGACCAGGGAGCCGGTGCCGCGGGTTCGTAGCTCGCCGGACCATGGCTCGTAGCCCTCGAACAGGTGGTGCAGGATGCCGGTGCCGCGGGTCTCGGTGAGGAACTCGGTGCGGAATCCGATGAGGCCGCGGGCGGGGACCAGCCACTCCATCCGGATCCCGCCCGTGCCGTGGTGGGTGAGCTGCTCCATGCGGCCCTTGCGGGTGGCGAGCA
>JBKOWB010000156.1:0-4075 GCA_046724195.1 Actinomycetota bacterium | reverse complement strand
GGGCATGACCGCACCGAGAAGCGGATCCATGACCGCTCCCGAGGACAGCGCCCGCAGCCACGCGGGCGCGCGATGCGGCTCGGCAGCGGGGCGAGGCTCGCCGACGTACTCGGGCGTGGCCGCGGTCAGCGGCAGATGCTGGGCCGGACGCGGGACGGCCCGCACCGGTCGCGGCGCCGGCTCAGGCGGTGCCGGATGGTCGACGTCGAGCGCCGGCAGGACCTCGGCCAGCCCGGTCACCCGGCCGGCGGGCCGCGCGTCGCGGGCGGGCGTGGCCGCACGATGCAGCAGCGACCGGGTCATCGTGACTTCGGGTGCACCGACCGTGATCCGGGGCTTGGCGATCACCGGAGCGAGCGGTGGCAGCGTCTGCCACGGCCGTCGTCCGGAGTGGACACCGGCCGGACGCTCCACGGGCGACACGGCGGCCGGCGCCTCGCTCGCGGCGGGGGCGGGGCGGCGGCGGAACGGCCAGCGCATCGTCGTCTCACCAGCCCTTCTCGTCGCGCTGCGCGTGGATCTTGCCGATCTCGGTCACGACCCTCGCGCGCGTGCCGTGCTCGAGATCGAGGATCTGGTCGAACGACCAGTGCAGGTAGTAGGCGACGTACGCGACCTCCTCCCAGAGGTGGTCGGTCGCGTACGTCAGGATCCCCCCGGCGCATCACCGGCCAGATCGACCGCGAAGTCGTGCCCGCACGACGGGCAGGTGACGGCCGCCTCGGTCCGACCCTCGGAGTTGATCCGGCGGTACAGGTCCTGCAGGAACGCGAGGTCGGAGGCGAACAGGTTCTCCACCACGAACGTATCCACCGCCGGCAGCGTGCCGAGCGAGGTGACGGTCCGCTCCAGCAGGATGATCGACAGGTACGCCGCGTTCTGGCGTACCCGGGGATCGGTCTGCGGCATGATCTCGTCGCGGCCGGTGGCGAGGCGCATGACGCCCTCGCGGTGCACCCGCCCCTCCTCGTCGACGTAGCCGCGCGGCAGGACGAACGGGTACTCCGTACGAACCGTCTCCGTCCTCGCGGAGCTCATCCGTTCACCCGCTGGATGTGCTCGCAGACGATGGTGACCGTCTCCATGAGCACCTCGCTGGCGCCGGCTTTCAGCGCGCTGACCTCCAGCTTGGCCGGCCACGCGTGCTCGAGGTGGTAGCGGGCCACCGGCGCGCCGTCGTAGTTGTACATGACCAGTGAGCAGCTCTTGCGGGCCGCGACGATGTTGCCCTGCAGCACGGCCTCGTGCCATGCCCACAGCTCCATCGACGTGTTCTTGCCGCGGCGCAGGGTCAGCGTGGGCGGCTTCTTCTTGCCGGGCAGCTTCTTGAAGATGACTTCCTTGTCCGTGGACTCCAGGAAGTCGACCGGCTCGACCTCGGTCGTGATGCCCTGCAGCTCGGAGAACGAGGCGATCTCGTACCCGTCGATGGTGATCGAGAAGCGGGCTGCGGTGAGGGCGTCGTGGGGCTGTTCGGCCCCGAGTCCCATGGCCATCGATGGTCCCTACCTACTCTTCGAGCCCGGCGCCGTCGGCGAACTGGGATAGACGGAAGATGACGAATTCGGCCGGCTTGACCGGGGCGACACCGATCTCGACCGTCAACATGCCGGCGTCGCGGTTCTCGGGCGGGTTGTTCTCGGCGTCGCACTTGACGAAGAACGCCTGGGCAGGCGTCTGGCCGAAGAGTGCGCCGTCGCGCCAGACCCGGCGCAGGAACATGGTGATCGTGCGCTTCACCGAGTCCCAGAGCTTCGGGTCGTTGGGCTCGAAGACCACCCAGTTGGTGCCGTTGAGGATCGACTTCTCGATGTAGTTGAAGAGCCGGCGCACGTTGAGGTAGCGCCACTCCGGGTCGCTGGAGAGCGTGCGCGCGCCCCAGACCCGGATGCCCTGGCCGGGGAACGACCGGATGCAGTTGACGCCGTCCGGGTTCAGCTGGTCGTGCTCGCCCTTGGTCAGGTTCAGCTCCAGCGCGATCGCGCCGCGCACGACCTCGTTGGCGGGCGCCTTGTGCACGCCGCGGGTGGAGTCGTTGCGGGCCCAGATGCCGGCCATGTGCCCGCTCGGCGGGACGAACGCCGGCGCGCCGCTCAGCGGGTCCATCACCTTGATCCACGGCCAGTAGAGCGCGGCGTACTTGGAGTCGTAGTTCGCCTCGGCGCGCCAGCTCTTCACCTGCTGCGCATTGAGCCCGGCCGGCGTGTCAAGGATCGCGACCCGGTCCCGCATAAGCTCGCAATGCGTGATCATCGCGTCCTGAACCGCCCGGACACCCTCGCCGTCGAGCAGGCCGCGGTCCTTGGCGGACATCAGGTCCGGCACCGACAGCATGGTGATCTCGTCGATCGCCTCCAGCCCGGCGAACCCGGTGCGGTCGGCGGAGTTGCCGACGTAGACGTCGGGCTCGACGCGTACCGCGGGGGTGTTCGCGGCGACCGCGAGCGTGACCTCGACGCCCTGGCGGGGCATCGTCGCCACCCGGCTGCCGCGGGTCTCCTCGACCTCGATCAGCTTGGACTGCTGCTTGACGGCGGTGGCGACGTTGGATGGCCCGCGCCTTACGGTCAGACCCTCCATCGCCTCGACCACGGCGCCGCCGCGCTTGACGATGAGCGTGAAGGTCTCCTCGCTCGGCTCGGCGCTCGGGGCCACCTCGACGGTGATCGGCTGGCCGCCCGCGATGGCCGGCAGCGCGCGCACGGCGAACGCGGTCCGGCCGTCCTCGGCGGCGGGCAACTCCCCGCGCAGCACCGGGGCCTCGGAGACGGTTTCGCTACCCACCCTGACCACGTACGCGCTGCCGCCGCCGTTGGCGAAGTAGCCGTAGACGGAGTGCGCCAGGTACGACCCGGCGATGAAGCCACCGAAGTTCTGGGTGAACTGGGTCCAGTTGGTCACCAGCGTCGGCTGGTTCAACGGGCCCTTCTCGGCGAATCCCACGAACGCGGCGACCGCGGTACCGGCGGCTTCGATGGGCCGCGAACCCGAGGACACCTCCTCCATGTAGACGCCAGGCGAAAGGTAGCTGCTGGCCATCGGGCCTCCCTGTGGCGAACGGACGTCTGCAGCGTGTCCCGGGCACGGCCCGGCTGGCACCGGCCCCCGGGCGATCCCGAGTGCAGCAACGACGGCACCTTCGGGCAGCCGCCGGTGCACCGGCGGTCGCCCCGGCACGCTGGCGGCGCCGATGTGGACCGCAGAGCATCGGCACATGGCTGGTGGGACCCCACGGTGATCGCAGACGTGAACCTTGCCCTGCGCGGGTTGCTCACGCCGCTGCTGCCCGCGGCCTGCGACGTTCGGTTCGGGGCGCCGGGACGCCGGGACCCCGAACCGGACGTGTCGACGCTGGTGTTCTTCCTCGCGGACGTGCGCGAGGACGAGAAGGCCGCCGGCACCGACTGGGAGGACATCCGGGACGCTGCCGGCCGGGTCGTCGCCCGCCGGCCGCCGGTACGCCGCTTCGACCTCCACTATGTGGTGACCGCGGAGACGGCCGACGCCGACATCGAGGCGGCCTTGCTGGACGCGGTGCTCGCCGCCGTCGACCCCGGCAAGCGGCTGCCCTCCGAGTTGCTCGGCGAGACCCTCGCCGGCCGTCCGGTGATGCTGCGGCTGGGCGAGCACGCGTCGTACCCGAGCATGGGTCTGCCACTGCGGACCGCGCTGAGCGTCATCGCCAACGCCCCGCTCGTCCTGCCGGTCGTCACCGACATCGCGGCCCCGGCCGAGAGCATCAAGCTCGGCGTCGCGGCGCCCGGACGCCCGGCGCCGCCCGCGCCGACCGGTGCGGCCGGGCCGCGGCGCTGGCGCGGCATGGCGATCGAGGAGGACGACGATGCCGTTCGCGGCGAAGATGAATGACCAGGTCGTCGGCACGGACACGCACATCATCCTGGTGCCGACCCCCGGCGGTACGGTGCCGACGCCGCTGCCGCACCCGTTCGCCGGCACGATCACCGGCGGCTGCAGCACCGACGTCTACATCGACGGCCAGCCCGCCGCCGTGGTCGGTAGTACCGCCACCCTGTCTCTTATACACATCTGACGCTGCCGACGACGATCGATTTGT
>JBKOWB010000434.1:0-13992 GCA_046724195.1 Actinomycetota bacterium | reverse complement strand
GTCGTAGAACGGCGTGACCGTGGTGCCCGCGGCATAGCCGGAATCGACGCGCACCCCGTCGCCGGCCGGTTCCACCCAGGTGGTGACCTTGCCGGGGCCGGGCAGGAAACGCTTCGGGTCCTCGGCGTTGACGCGCAGCTCGATCGCGTGGCCGGTGGTCCGGTGGACGTCCGCGGGGTCGAAGGTGGGCGCCGCACCCGATGCGATGCGTAGCTGCTCCTCGACCAGGTCGATGCCGTGGATCAATTCGGTGATCGGGTGCTCGACCTGCAGACGGGTGTTCATCTCCAGGAAGAAGAAGTCGCCGGCGGTCGGGTCGAACAGCATTTCGACCGTGCCCGCATTCCGGTAGCCCACTGCTTCGCCGGCCTTGACCGCCGCCGCGAGGAGCCGCTCCCGCAGCTCCGGCGACACCGCCGGGGACGGGGCCTCTTCCACCAGCTTCTGATTGCGGCGCTGCACCGAACACTCGCGCTCGCTCAGCGCGACCACCCGGCCGTCGGCGAGACCGAGGATCTGCACCTCGATGTGGCGTACCCGGGGAAAGTAGCGCTCGATCAGCACCGAGCCGTCGCCGAACATCCGCTCCGCGAACGCGCGCACCTTGTCGTACTCGATCCGCAGGCCGGCCTCGTCGCGGGCCACCGCCATGCCCATCCCGCCGCCGCCGGCGGCGGCCTTGACCATCACCGGGTAACCGATGGCCGCGGCGGCGTCCAGCGCCGCATCGATCGTCGCGGCCGGGTCGTGCGTGCCGGGCGCGACCGGCACGCCGGCTGCGGCCATGAGATTGCGGGCGTTGATCTTGTCGCCCATCGCGGTGATCGCGTCGGCGCCGGGTCCGACCCAGATCAGGCCATTGGCTTCGACGGTACGGGCGAAGTCCGCGTTCTCGCTCATGAAGCCATAGCCGGGGTGGATGGCCTGGGCGCCGGCCGACTTGGCGGCCGAGATGATCGCCTCGGTGTTGCGGTAACTCTGCGCCGGATTGGCGGGTCCGACACAGATCGCCTCGTCGGCCTCTGTGACGAACGGCATCCCGGCGTCCGCCTCCGAGTAGACCGCAATGGACCGGATCCCCAGCCGCTTGGCGGTCCGGGTGATGCGGCGGGCGATCTCGCCCCGGTTGGCGATGAGCAGCGAGTCGATCATGACGCTCTTTCTGTCAGTCTGGCCTTATCGTCCCTCGAGAGCGTATGCGGCGGCGTCCCGGAGCAGCGCCGCGCGGCGTCCCCGGTCCACCTCGCCACCCAGGAAGGGGGTGGAGTTCATCAGGCCGAACGCGGCGTGGGCCAGCACCCGCGCCTCGCCCGGCTCGAGCCCCGGCCGCAACCCCACCAGCACGCTGACCCACTCCTCGACATAGAGCCGCTGCAGCCGGCGGATCTGCCGGCGCGGTTCCTCGGGCAGGCGGTCGAGCTCATGCAGGTGCAGCGCGATCACTGCCGGGTTCTCCAGCGCGAACTCGACATGGAAGTCGATCAGCTCGGCCAGCGCGGCGCGGGCGTCCTGGGGATGGCGGGCGACGCGCTCCTTGCCGCCGTGCAGCAGGCCCTCGCTCACCGGTATCAGCGCGGCGACCAGCATGGCCTCCTTGCCGGCGAAGTGGTGATAGAGCGCCGGACCGGTGACACCCGCGGCGGAGCCGATGTCGTCCATCGACACGCCGTGATATCCCCGGGAGGCGAAGAGGCCGACCGCGATCTCCAGGATCTCGTCCCGGCGCGACCGCCGACGCGGGACGGCCGGTCCCGTCCGCTGTTGCTGATCTACCGTCACCCGGCAACTCTAACCCGTTGTCAAGCTCGGCCTTAACGGGCGTTCAGGTAGTGGGACCGCGCGCTAGCTCATGCCGCCCGGCTCGTCGCCGCGGGCGATCGGAGCCCGCACCAGGTTTCCCCACTCCGTCCACGAGCCGTCGTAGTTGCGCACCTGCGGGTACCCGAGCAGGTGGTGCAGCACGAACCAGGTGTGGCTGGACCGCTCGCCGATCCGGCAGTACGCGATGATGTCGTCGGCGGTCTCCAGGCCAAGCTCGTCCCGATAGATCTTGATCAGCTCGTCGGCGGGCTTGAAGGTGCCGTCGTCGTTCGCGGCCGACTTCCAGGGCTTGCTCAGCGCGCCCGGGATGTGCCCGCCGCGCAGCGCTCCCTCCTGGGGGTACGCCTCCATGTGGGTCAGTTCGCCGGTGTACTCCCCGGGCGAGCGCACGTCGACCAGCGGCCGGCCGCTAGCGATGTGTGCCATCACCTGGTCGCGGAACGCCCGGATCTCGGCGTCGTTGCGGACCGGCACCGGGTAGCTGGCCCGCGGGCGCTCCGTACGGTCACGGGTCAGTTCGCGCCCCTCGGCCGCCCACTTCTGCCGGCCACCGTCGAGCAGCCGCAGGTCCCGGTGCCCGAAGAGGCTGAAGACCCAGAGGGCGTACGCGGCCCACCAGTTGAAGTTGTCGCCGTAGAAGACGATCGTATCTTCGCGCCCGATACCCTTCGCCTCGCACAGCGCGGCGAACGCGGCGGCATCCACGTAGTCGCGGGTGAGCTGGTCGTTCAGCTCCAGGTGCCAGTCGACCTTGACCGCGCCGGGGATGTGCCCGGTGTCATAGAGCAGTACGTCCTCGTCCGACTCGACCACGACGAGGCCGGGAGTCTCGAGGTTCGCGGCGAGCCACTCGGTGGTGACCAGCTTCTCGGGGTGCGCGTACGCCTGCAGGGCCGGCGCCGGATCAATCGCAACGGACATGGGTATCACGCTATCCGGTCGATGTGACTGAGTTGGGGCCGTTTCGCACTGACAAGATCGCCGGATGACGCCCCGACCAGCCGCCGCCTGATCCACGGCGCCAGGTGCTGCCGGGCCCACCGCAGGTCGGCACCCCGGGCCAGGAGCCACGGCGTCGGCGCGGGCGCCGGCGGGACCAGCAGCCACTCCTCCTCGACGCCGACGCCGAGCACGTTCAGCACATGCCCGGCGACCCGCCGGTGGCCGGCCGGCGACAGATGCAGCCGGTCGGAGCTCCACATGGCCGGGTTGCGGAAGGTGTCGTCCACGAACAGGTCGATGAGGTAGGCGCCATGCTTCGCGGCCAGGTCCCGGGCGCCGTCGTTGAGCACGGCCGCACGCGGCCCGACGATCCGCTGGCCGGGGAGCTGCGCGGCGATGTCCGCGAACCGGAACAGGATCACGTCGGCGCCGGCGGCCCGCATCCTGCCGACCACCCGGTCCAGCTTGGCGACCAGGCCGGTGGGGTCGACCTTGCGGCGCAGCACGTCATTGCCGCCGGCGGCGAAGCTGATCAGGTCCGGTTTCATCGCGAGAGCGGGCTCGAGCTGCTCGTCGACGACCTGGTCGAGCAGGCGCCCGCGGACCGCGAGGTTGGCGTACCCGAATCCGGGACCCGAGTCGACCGCCAGCCGCGCGGCCACCAGATCGGCCCACCCCCGGTACGTGCCGTCGGGATATGGGTCGCTCAGGCCTTCGGTGAAACTGTCCCCCATCGCAACGAAGCTGCGCCAGCGCATGACCGCCCCCTCAACGTCTCCGGACATCTCGTTGCAAGGTGCAGTTTTCCATCGCACGGCGAGGTTTCGCAGCGTGACGGTCACGACACCGACAATGGGGGTGACCGTTGTCGTACCCCTTCCATACGCTTCGTCCATGCTCTTGCGGATGTCGACGATGCTGCTCCGGACCCTGCGGGAGGAGCCGGCCGACGCGGAGGTGCCGAGCCATCGGCTGCTGCTGCGCGCCGGTTACATCCGGCGCGCTGCGCCGGGTGGCTACACGTGGCTGCCGCTGGGCAAGCTGGTGCTCGACCGGGTGACCCAGATCGTCCGCGCGGAGATGACCGCAGCCGGCGGCCAGGAAGTCTTGTTCCCGGCGCTGCTGCCCCGGGAGCCGTACGACGTCAGCGGCCGCTGGACGGAGTACGGCGACGATATCTTCACGCTCAGGGACCGCCGCGGCGCCGACTTCCTGCTCGCGCCGACGCACGAGGAGCTGTTCACCCTGCTCGTGCAGGACATGACCAGCTCATACCGCGACTTTCCGCTGATCCTGTTCCAGATCCAGACGAAGTTCCGCGACGAGGCCCGGCCACGTGCCGGGTTGCTGCGTGGGCGCGAGTTCCTGATGAAGGACGCGTACTCGTTCGACCTCTCCGACGAGGGCCTTTCCTCGTCGTACGGCGTGTTGCGGATGGCCTACGAGCGGATCTTCGCGCGGCTCGGCCTCGAGCACACGATCGTCGCCGCCATGTCCGGCGCGATGGGCGGCTCGGCCTCCGAGGAGTTCCTCGCGACGGCCGAGGTCGGGGAGGACACCTACGTCGGGTGTACGAAATGCGACTACGCCGCGAATACCGAGGCGGTGGTCACGCCGGCGCCGCCCGCCCGTTCCATCGCCCAGCCGCCGCTGACCGTTCATGACACACCCGACACCCCCACGATCGCTTCCCTCGTGGACCTCGCGAACGAGCGCGCCCTCGACGGACGGACCGATTGGACGGCCGCCGACACGCTGAAGAACGTCGTCGTCGCGATCCACCGTCCCGGCGTCACCGAGGACGAACTGCTGGTCATCGGCGTGCCCGGCGACCGTGAGGTCGACCTTCGCCGGGTGGATGCCGCGCTGGCACCGGCCATCGCGACGATGTTCGACGACTTCGCGTCCCGGCCCGATCTGGTCAAGGGCTACATCGGCCCGCAGGGCATCGAGGTTCGCTACCTGGCGGACCCACGCGTCGCCCCCGGCACCGCCTGGCTCACCGGCGCCAACGAGGCCGGCAAGCACGCCACGTCCGTGGTGGCCGGCCGCGACTTCACGCCGGACGGCATCATCGAGGCCGCCGACGTACGCGCCGGCGACCCGTGCCCGGCCTGCGGCATCGGCGAGCTGACCATCCGCCGCGGCATCGAGATCGGGCACATCTTCCAGTTGGGCCGCCGCTACACGGACGCGTTCGGAGTGGACGTGCTCGGCGCCGACGGCAAGCCGGTCCGCCCGACCATGGGCTCCTACGGCATCGGCATCTCGCGGGCGGTCGCGGCCATCGCCGAACAGCACAACGACGATCGCGGCCTGGTCTGGCCGTCATCGGTCGCGCCTGCCGACGTATACGTCATCGCGGCCGGAAAGGACGGTCACGTCGAGGCCGCGCTCGCGCTCGGCAACGAGCTCGTCGAGGCCGGCATGCGGGTCCTGGTCGACGACCGACCGAACCTCTCGGCCGGGGTCAAATTCACCGATGCCGAGCTGATCGGCATCCCCCGCGCCGTCGTGGTCGGCCGCCGTCTGTCCGAGGGGTACGCCGAACTTCGCGACCGGCGCACCGGCGACCGGCGCGACGTGCCGCTGGTGGGGCTGGCGCGTGTACTCGGAGAAGCGGAAGGGTACTGGCTTGCGTGACGGACGCGGCCCTGGGCGGCGGGGAGGGAGTGCGATGGCGAGGGCGTTGGTCGCCGACGCGATGACCCGGCGCGTGGTCTACCTGCCGGACGACGCACCCCTCGACGAGGCCGCCCAGGTGATGCGCGACCAGGGCATCGGCGATGTAGTCGTGACCCACGGGCCGACGATGGCCGGCATGGTCACCGACCGCGACATCGTGATCCGGGCGATCGCCGAAGGCCTGCCACCGGCGACGACAACGCTCGCGTCGATCGCCACCCACGAGCTGATCATGGTGGAACAGTCGGCCACCGTGGAGGAGGCCGTGCAGGCAATGCGCGACCGCGGCGTACGCCGGCTGTTGGTGTGTGACGCGGACCGCAAGGTGGTCGGGATCATCAGCCTGACCGACGTGGCCTTGCTGCCGACGTCCACTGCCGCCTGAGCGCGAGCACCCGGGCGGGCGTCGCCTACGCCGGGCAGCGCGTTCGGCCGCCTGAGCGTGAGCAACCGGCCGGGCGAGGCCTGCCCCCGGCGGCGCGTCCGGCCACCTGGGCGTCGCCTGCGCCGGCAGTGCGTCCGCGCCCGACGTAGGGTCGGAATCGTGAGCGATATGCCGCCGAAGTTGGCCGAGATCGTCGACGAGTTCACCTCCGCGCCGCGCGAGGTCGTCCTCGAGATGCTGCTGGAGTTCTCCGACGAGGTACAGCCCCTCCCGCCGTCGATGGCCGCCCATGAGGGCATGGAGCAGGTCCCGGAGTGCCAGACACCCTTCTTCCTCAAGGCGGAGCTGCAGCCGGACGACACGGTGAGGACGTATTTCGACTGCCCGCCGGAAGCACCGACCACCCGAGCGTTCGCGGGCATCCTGGCCGAGGGCCTGGCAGGCGCCACCGCGACCGAGGTCCTCGCGGTGCCGGACGACCTCTACGCCACGATGGGCCTCGCCACGGCGATCAGCCCGCTGCGCATCCGCGGCGGTTCGGCGATCCTGGCGCGCTTGAAGCGCCAGGTCCGAGAGCAGCTGGCCGCGACACACCCGAACGGCGCTTTGTCCAATCCCCGCTGAGAGGTCGCCTCGCTCCGCGGGCCGAGCGCGCTTCCTCGGCGACATGGTCCGCGACCTCACGCCGCGCCGCTGGCGGGCAGAGGGTTCGTGATCTTGAGGTGGTGGGAGTACGTGGATATCCAGGTCTGGTCCGACGTGATCTGCCCGTGGTGCTACCTCGGCAAGCATCGGCTTGAGATGGCCCTCGAGGGCTTCGACAGGGACGTGACCGTCACGTTTCGTGCCTTCCAACTCGACCCCACGCTGGTTCGGGTGCCGGCGCCCGTCAAAGAGTCGCTCGCCGCGAAGTTCGGCGGAACGGACCGCGCCGAACGGATGTTCGCGCACGTCACCGCGATCGCCGCGGGCGAAGGGCTGACCCTGGACTTCGACCGCGCGATCGCGGCCAACACATTCGATGCGCACCGACTCGTCGCCTGGGCCGCGGGCCAGGGTCGCCAGCTCGACATGATCGGCGCCCTGCAGCGCGCCCACTTCACCGACGGCATCGACGTCGGATCGCGCGCCGCGCTGGCCGCCGTCGCGGGCTCGATCGGACTGGACGCGCCGGCCGCCTCCGCCTATCTGGAGTCGGGCGCGGGCGCCGACTCGGTGAACGCGGACTTGGCCGAGGCGCGGGAGCTCGGCATCAGGAGCGTTCCGACGTTCGTGATCGACGGCAGGTACGCGGTCCAGGGTGCCCAGGAGCCGGCGACGCTGCGGGCGGCTCTCGAGGAGATCGCCCGGCGTGAGTCCGTAGACACGGGTCGATGACGTTTCACGTGGAACGCTGCATATCGCTCCGCGCCGATCAAGGCCCTAGCTCGTCTCGCGGGCCAGCCCCTCGATGACCTCCGCACCGGGCAGCGCGCCCAGGGCCGGCCCGGCAATGGCGATCTTGCTGTGCCGGACGCCCGATCCGATGATCACGTGTGGGACCGCGACCACCCGCGAATCGACCAGGATCGGCCAGGACTCGGGCAGCCCGATCGGCGTGATCCCGCCGTACTCCATGCCGGTCAGCCGGACCGCTTCGTCCATCGGCGCGAAGCTGGCCTTGCGGGCGTCCAGATACTTGCGCACGATGCCGTTGACGTCCGCGCGGGTTGTGGCCAGGATCATGCACGCCGCGTAGCGGGTCGCCTCGCCGCGCCGTCCGGCCACGATCACGCAGTTCGCCGACTCGTCCATCGCCACCCCGTACGCCTCGCAGAACGCCGCCGTGTCGGCCAGGTCGGGATCGATCGGTGCGACCATGACCTGGTCGGCGTCGATGGGGGCATCCTCGGGCCACACCTCCAGCGCCGCGGCCACCGGCGCGGCGAGCAGGTCGAGGCGAGTCTGGGCAGGTTCGAGCTTCAAGCTTCCCATCACGACAAACATCGTCGCTTAATACGTGGTCGCCAGATAGTCCCGCCACGTACCGATGCCGGCCGGCTGCACGGACGGTCAACGCGCCGGATGTGACACTCCCTGGGCGATGCCAGCGGCCCGCATGCCTGATCGAGGCGTTCGGGTCGGTGTCGCGCTCGGGTGCGGTCTAGCCGACCGGGACGGCCACGATCATCGGAGGCACCGGCACCGCGTCGGTGGCGGGATCCACTTCCGGCAGGGGGACCCAGTCGAGACCCACGAGTTCCGGCCCTCCGCCGGGATCGGCACCGAGCGACGGCTCTCCGTCGGCCACGGTCACCGCGAAGACCGATGTCATGCCGGACGGGTACGGCATCTCGAGCAGCGGGCGCGCGTCCAGCACGATCAGCCCGGTTTCCTCCAGGATCTCGCGGCGGAGCGCCTGCTCCGGTGACTCGTCCGGCTCGATGCCGCCGCCCGGCAGCGTCCACCACTCGCCGCCGGTCGCCCGTCGGCTGCGTTCGTGCACCATCAGCACCCGCCCGTCACGCAGGATGACGGCCGCGGCACGTCTGCGTTCGTCCACGCGGCCGAGGCTAGTCTCATTGCCGCGCAGTCAAGGTTCCACCTCTTGTGTCAGCGTGTCGTCAGACGAGGCGGCAGGGACTCGACCTCCGCGTTATGTGCGCTCCTGACGCCCCTTTAGGGGCAAGAGGAGCACACATATCCGACGCGCCTCCTCCCGCGTGCTCACCCACCGCCGGGCCGGCGCGGCCGGGTCGACGGTCGCTTACAGTGGCCGGAATGCGCTACCGCTCGCCCGATGAGGACAGCACCCGCTGGAACGGCTTTCCGTTCCGGCCAGGCGACATCGTGATCAGCACACGGTCGAAAAGCGGCACGACGTGGATGCAGATGATCTGCGCGTTGCTGATCTTCCAGACGCCCGAGCTGCCGGCACCCCTGTCGACGTTATCGCCGTGGCTGGACTGGCTGATCGTGCCGCGGGACGAGGTCTTCGCCCAGCTCGCGACGCAGCGGCACCGGCGTTTCATCAAGACCCACACGCCCCTGGATGGAGTGCCGGTCGACCCGCGGGCCACGTACATCGTGGTGGCCCGGCATCCGCTCGATATGGCGGTGTCGCTGTTTCATCAGAGCAGCAACCTGAACCACGACCGCATCGCCGAGTTGACCGGCGCCGCTCACCCGGCGGACAAGGAACCGCTGGCGGGCAGATCCGCAGACTGCGCAGCCGAAGACCTCGTGGGAGGACCGGCGTACCACCCGCAGGAGGCGCGGCCGCCGGTGAAGGATGCCCTGTTGGCGTGGATCGACCGGGACGTCGCGCCCGTCGATGCGATGGACTCGCTTCCCGGTGTGATGTGGCACCTTGCCGACGCGTGGGGCCGGCGCCACGAGGAGAACGTGCTGCTCGTGCACTACGCCGACCTGTCCGTCGACCTCGACGGCGAGATGCGGCGCATCGCCGGCCGGCTCGCCGTCGACATACGCGACAACCGGTGGCCGGCGCTCGTGGCGGCGGCCGGCTTCACAGAGATGCGCAGGCGGGCGAACCAGCTCGCGCCGGACCCCGCGCGGGTTTTGAAAGACCGCGAAGCATTCTTCCGCCGGGGCAGTTCGGGCGCCGGCCGTGAGTTGCTCACCGCAGCGGAGTTCGAGCACTATCTCGACCGCGCGGCAGGCATGGCTCCGCCGGATCTGCTGGCTTGGCTACACCGCTGACCGGTCCGGCCCGCGTGGCGGGCCACGTCAACGCCAGCCAACCGGCCGGTCTACGCCGGCCAACCGGCCCGCCTAGCGGGCCACGCCTACGCCGGCCAACCGGGCCGTCTAGGCCAGCCAACCTGCGCGGGTAGGCGGCATCTCGCTCTCCCCGCCGCGATGCGTCCGCACCGCCAGCACCTGGTTGACGCCGATCCGGCCCTGCTCGAACGCGAGCGCCGACGCGGCCATGTACAGCCGCCACACCCGAGCCCGCCCGGTGCTCGCGAGACGTACGGCGCGGGACCATCCCGACTCCAGGTTCGCGACCCAGGCGCGCAGCGTGCGCGCGTAGTGCTCGCGCAGCGCCTGCACGTCCCGGACCTCGAAGCCGGCGTCCTCGATCAGCGACACCGTCGTGCCGATCGGTGCCAGTTCGCCGTCTGGGAAGACGTACGCATCGATGAACGACCGTCCGGACGCCCTCGCCACCGGATGGATGGCCGCGATCTGGTGGTTCAGCAGCCGGCCGCCGGGCCTGAGCTGCCCGTACAGCAGTCGCGCGTACTCGACGTACGGGGCGGTGCCGACGTGCTCGGCCATGCCAACGCTGGAGATCGCGTCGAACGGGCCGTCGTCGAGGTCACGGTAGTCCTGGAGGCGGATCTCCACCTGATCGGTGAGGCCGCCCTCGGCCACCTGCTTCCGGGCGTAGTCGGCCTGCTCGCCGGAGAGCGTGATGCCGAGGACCCGGACGCCGTACTCCCGGGCCGCGTGCATCGCCAGGCTGCCCCAGCCGCAACCGACATCCAGCAGTCGCTGGCCGCCCTGCAACTCCAGCTTGCGGCAGATGAGGTCGAGCTTGTCGCGCTGGGCATCGGCCAGGCCATAGCCGGGGTCGGTGCTGGTCCAGTACGCGCAGGAATAGACCATGCTCGGCCCGAGCACGATGCGGTAGAAGTCGTTGCCGACGTCGTAGTGCTGGCTCACCGCCTGCCGGTCGCGGCGCTTGCTGTGCCGCGTGCCCGACACCGCCATCTCCTCCGGAGGTGGCTTGGGCTGCATGCCGATGATGCCGAGCCGGAGCATGTCACCGGCGACCGCGCGGGCGGGCAGGCCGCGGATGTCCGGGGCGCGCCAGATCAGCGCGGCCAGCCGGTTGAGCGCCTCATACAGGTCACCGTCGACGTCGATCTCGCCGGACACGTACGCGCGGGCCAGCCCGAGCTCGTTGGGCTGCCAGATGAGCCGGCGCAGCGCGCGCCGGTGGCGGATGACCAGCACGGGGGTGTCCGCAGGTCCCGCCTCGGATCCATCCCACGCGCGCAGTCGTACCGGAATCGGGGTTTGCAGAAGGTTTTCGAGTAACGCTTTGAGCTTGGGGGCAATCGACTCGGCCGGCATCGGACCTCCCAGGGGCGCAACGGGTCGCGCTCTGGGACCGCCGGGGGTGCGGCATCGAGAAACGTGGTGCCGGCACGCCGCCGTCCCGTCGGCGCGGCCGAACTTAGTCCGGCCCAATATCCACCCGGCGCGGATGTATGCAGAAGCCTCTGCCGAAAGTTTGTGATCGAAGCCTCACAGACTGCGCAAAGAGAGGCCTCACACACTGCGCAGGACCCGCTCCAACTTCTCCGGGCGCATTGGACGCGCCCGGTCGCGGCGGCTCTCGGCGAACGCGTCCAGCACCGCCCGCCGCTCCGTGTCCGAAAGCGTGCCCGCGAACGGGGACATGCTCCGCAGCTCCACCGCGTACTCGGCCGACGAGGTCAACGCGTCCAGTACCGACTCGACCCCCTCGTCGAGGACGGCCTGCCAGCGGTCCAGCCACTCCCAGGCACGGCCCTCGGGATGCATGCGGCGGAGCCGGCGGAGGTTGGTCGCGGCCGCGGCGAGCAGCGCGGGCGGGTCCTGCACGATCTTGCCGGCGACCGCACGATGCAGCCACAGTGTCTCCATCTGCTCGCGGGTAAGGCCCGGCTCGATGAGCGCCTCGACGTCCGCGCGGCGCAACCGGCGTTGCACGCCGACCTTCACGTACGGCAGCAGCCCGCGCAGGCACAGATCGACCACGTGCGCACGCGACGACCGCAGCAGCCGCGCTGCCTCGCCGGTGGTCAGCAGCTGGTTCGCGCGCGTCGTCACGCGTGGATATTCGCGCTCCGGCCACGACAAAGCAAGAACCAAACGGTTCTTGATTCTTTCACGCGTGGGCGCCCACAGTGACCGTTCCGACCGTCAATGTGGCCGTACCCTCAAGAATCAGCCCGATCCGGACGGCCCCCGCGCGAACAACCCGGCCGCCCAGTTTGGCGCCGGCCCGTACGCGTGCAGGTATCGCCGCACGAGCGCGGCGAGCGCCTTCTCCACCGGCGCCGGCCAGAACCCCGGCAGCCGTCGTCGGGGACTGGTGTACGTGGGTCGGCGCCCGCGATCCGGACCGAAGCACATGACACCGCGGTCGGTGGCGATCGACTCCGCCTGCCGCCAACGCGGCCATTTGTCCTGGCACGGCTCCATCACCCGCTCACCGGCCCACGCGCCGACCCGCGCGGCGATCGCATCCGTCAGCTCATCGACGGTGAGCTCGGCGTCCTCGACAGCGTTGGCGATGGCGGCGACGACCTGTTCGATCCGCTCGGCGCTCATCCGCGCCCGCGGCGGGAAAGGGCTGCGCGCTCGCGGTACAGCCGAAACGCCATCCACATCGGAGGGTCTGCACCATCCCTCGTGGACCTCGGGTCTTGACCAGCGTGCGGTCGGTCCAGAGCGCGGCACGCACGCTGGTGCGGGCGAGCGTCTCGCTACGCAGCCTGCCGGCCAGCCGGTTCCTGCCCAGCGACTACCCGGCGGCGACGCTCCCGCTCGCCTTCCAGGTGCCGGCTTGCCACGAGCCATTGTGGCCGAGCAGCCCGACGCAGGGCTGCCCATGGGTCCGCCAATGGGCCATCATCTGCCATATCTACCTTCCCTGCCCGACCAGCGCGACCACCGGAAGGTGAACTGCTGGTTGGCGCCGCCGTTACACGACCATTGCTGCACACGGGCGCCGTCACTGCGATCGAGGCCGTTCACATCCAGGCATTTGTCGCTGTTGCGGTTGACCAACCGGTAGTAGCCGTCGACGCCTGGGTCGAGGTGCCACTGCTGGTTGGGACCGCCGTTGCACGACCATTGCTGGACACGCGCGCCGTCACTGCGGTCGAAGCCGTACACATCCAGGCACTTGCGGCTGTTGCGGTTGACGATGAGGTAGTGGCCGGCGTCGCTCGGCGCAAACGCCCAGAGTTGGTTGTCACCACCGTTACAGGACCACTGCTGCACGAAATCGCCGTCGCTGGTGCCGAACGCCACCACGTCGACGCACTTGTCAATCGGGTCGACGATGCTCACGAAACCGTTCGGCGGGTTGGGATCCGGCATGGGCGACGGCGACGTCGCCACAGAATGGGGACGGGTGGTAGAGCGCCCATACGTGCCGGTCGCCCTCTTGGACGATGCTGGCGCGGCGACCGACGGCGCCGAACGCACCGGCGACGCCGACGGTGTCGGAGGCATCCCGGCCGAGAGAGGGCCGGTCGGGAACGGCAGAGCCCACGGCGAACTCAAGATGCCGTCCGACGCCGCGGGCCGCTGCGCCGCTTCGCCCGACCCGGAAACGTACGCAAGGAGAACCAGTCCCAACGCGATGCCGGCGACGACCGCCACCTTGACGGCGGAACGTGGCGCCCGGCGCCAACGGAGCCGCGGCGAGCTACCCGACCGGCGTGCACCCGTCGCCCACGCCCGGCTGCGTCGACCGTACGCCGGCCGCCGACGCAGTTGCTCGGGTACGGCGGCAGCGGCTGGGACCTTGTCGGCCCGGGACGTACCCGGATGTTTATCGGGATGGCGGGCAGGCTGGGCGGCGCGCCCGGTAGACGTGTCATGCCGGGCCGCCGGAACCCACCCTCCAACGCGTAGCCTGCCCAGCCCGCGATCGTCATTCCTCACACCTGCAAAGCGTGGCGATCGGATCCGCTGTTACACGTCACGGGGCGTCGTCGATACATCGCCCGCCGCTGACCGGCTCGCCCATACCCGGGCCCAGCCGCTCACCTGCGCCGTCGCAATAGGACGCTGACGCACCGCAGCAATCCCATCAATGGGCAACCAGCATGTGGCCGTGAGGCCACCGGCCGGAACACCTCACCCTAGTGATGCACCGCGACCACGCCACAGGCTCGGGCCGCGCTTAGACCGGCCAGGCGGCACGGTTGTTCAGGCCGGGGTGTCGTCGGGCTCCGGTCCTTGCTAGGGGCACGTAGCATGCCGACATGGGCTTGATCGGCAGGGCTGCGCTGGTCGCCACTATCCACGGGCAGGTCTTTCGCTGCCTGGTGTGCCAGGGCGGGTTGTTCAGCACCCGGACCATCAAACTCAACACGGCGGCCATGGAGTTCCTCGACCTCGCCTGGGCCAACCGAACGTCGCTGGGT
>JBKOWB010000314.1:0-2640 GCA_046724195.1 Actinomycetota bacterium | reverse complement strand
CCGCTGGGGGCTGCCGGTGAAAAGTTGGCTGCTGGCGCACGAAAAGGGCCGTAGCATCGCGGCATGACTGATACCGGACGGACCGCGCGCAGCGGTCTCCCCGAGCGCCCGTCCCTGGACGGCCTCGAGGAGAAGTGGGCGCGCCGCTGGCAGGAGGAGGGCACGTACGCGTTCGACCGCTCGAAGGAGCGCTCGGACGTATACGCGATCGATACGCCTCCGTTGACCGTATCGGGCGAGCTGCACGTGGGGCACGCCTTCTCGTTCACACACACCGACACGGTCGCGCGGTTCCAGCGGATGCGCGGCAGGACGGTCTTCTACCCGATCGGTTGGGACGACAACGGGCTGCCCACCGAGCGCCGGGCGCAGAACCTGTTCGGGGTCCGGAGCGACCCGTCGCTGCCCTACGACCCGGCTTGGGAACCCCCGGCGACGCCGCCTAAGCCGCCGATCTCGATCTCCCGGCGCAACTTCGTGGAACTGTGCGAGAGGATGACCGCCGAGGACGAAAAGGCATTCGAGGCCGTATGGCGGCGGCTGGGGCTCTCGGTCGACTGGTCGATGACCTACACAACGATCGGCGACAGGTCCCGGGCGGTGTCGCAGCGGGCGTTCCTAAACAACCTGGCGCGCGGGGAGGCCTACACGGCAGAGGCGCCGACGCTCTGGGACGTCAGCTTCCACACGGCCGTGGCCCAGGCGGAATTGGAGGACCGCGAGCGGCCCGGCGCCTCCTACCGGATCCGCTTCCACGGTCCGGACGGGCCGGTGGAGGTCGAGACCACCCGACCCGAGCTGCTGCCGGCCTGCGTCGCGCTGGTTTTCCACCCGTCCGACGAGCGCTACCGGACGCTTCTGGGCCGGACCGTCCGCACGCCGTTCTTCGACGTCGCGGTCCCGGTGTACGAGCACCCGGCGGCCGCCCCCGACAAGGGCACGGGCATCGCGATGGTCTGCACGTTCGGCGACCTGACGGACGTCCTCTGGTGGCGCGAACTCGACCTCGAGACCCGAGTCGTGCTCGGGCGCGACGGCCGGTTCCTGCCGGATCGTCCGGCGGGCGTGCCCGCGGCGGCCTACGAGCCGTTCGCCGGGCTGACCGTGAACGCCGCCCGGCGGGAGATCGTCCGGCTGCTGGAGGAGTCGGGCGACCTGCTGGGCGAGCCGCGGCCGATCATGCATCCGGTGAAGTTCTACGAGAAGGGCGACTTGCCGCTGGAGATCGTCACGAGCCGGCAATGGTTCATCCGCAATGGCGGCCGCGACCCCGTGCTCCGCGAACAGCTGCTGGAGCGCGGCCGCCAGCTGCGCTGGATCCCGCCGCACATGCTGCATCGGTACGAGCACTGGGTGAGCGGCCTGACCGGCGACTGGCTGATCAGCCGGCAACGGTTCTTCGGCGTGCCGATCCCCATCTGGTACCGGCTCGACAACGCCGGCGAGCCGGACTACGAGCAGCTTCTCATACCAGACGAATCGTCGCTGCCAGTTGACCCAGCGTCGGACTGTCCGCCGGGCTTCGACGAGTCCCAGCGCGGCGTGCCGGGCGGCTTCGCGGCCGACCCGGACGTCATGGACACCTGGGCCACGTCGTCGCTGACACCGCAGATCGCCAGCGGATGGACCACCGACGAACACCTGTTCCGCCGGGTCTTCCCGATGGACCTGCGGCCACAGGCGCACGAGATCATCCGCACCTGGCTATTCGCCTCGATCGTCCGGGCCAACGCCGAAAACGGCGTCCTGCCGTGGCACACCGCCGTGCTCTCCGGCTGGATTCTCGACCCCGACCGCAAAAAGATGTCGAAGTCCAAGGGCAATGTCGTCACGCCCATGGATCTGTTGGTGCAGAACGGGTCGGACGCGGTGCGGTACTGGGCGGCGAACGGCCGCCCCGGCACCGACGTGGCGTTCGACCCGGCCCAGATCAAGGTCGGGCGGCGGCTCGCGACGAAGGTGCTGAACGCGTCGAAGTTCGCGCTCGGCCTCGGTGCGGGGGACGCGCTCCGCCAGCCGGTCTCCGAATCGCTCGACCGGGCCATGCTCGCCCGGCTGGCCGAGGTGGTCACCGCGGCAACGGCGGCGTTCGACGCGTACCAGCACACCGACGCGCTGCAGGCGACGGAGTCCTTCTTCTGGACGTTCTGCGACGACTACATCGAGCTGGTCAAGGAGCGGGCCTACTCGTCCGGCCCGGGCGGTGACTCAGCCCGGGCCGCGCTGGCCGCCGCGCTGTCCGTGCAGCTGCGGCTGTTCGCGCCGTTCCTGCCGTACGTGACGGAGGAGGTCTGGTCGTGGTGGCGGTACGGCTCCGTGCATCGGGCAACGTGGCCGACGAAGTACGAACTGACCCGAGTGGCCCCCGACGGTGATGCCGCGCTGCTCGATCTCGCCGGGGACGCCCTGCGGCAGGTCCGGCGAGCCAAGTCGGACCGGAAGCTGTCCATGAAGGCGGACGTCCCGCTGGCGGAGGCGTTGGGGCCGGCCGCACTGCTGGAACGCCTCGCGCTCATCGTAGGCGACCTGAAGGCGGCAGGCCGGATCGGCGAGCTCGACATGCTGCCCGATCGCGCGCCGGAGCTCGTCATCGCCTCCGCGTTCTGAGCCGTCGGCGGCGGCCGCCGCTCGACCGAGACC
>JBKOWB010000148.1:0-8621 GCA_046724195.1 Actinomycetota bacterium | reverse complement strand
CGCTAGCGCTCGGGGCCGGCTCGCCGCCGCCCTGGCCGCCGCTCGACGCGGTCGGCGCCGGGCTACCGGTGACCGCCGGGGCCTTGCTGGCGGCGGTCGAGGGGTTCGCGCCGCTGGGCGCGGCGCTCGGCGCCGCGGACGGCGGGTTGACCGCCGTAGCGCTGACGTCGCCGGTCGCCTTGAGCACCTTGCGGAACCGCATCTGCGCGGCCTGGCCGACGTTCTTGAGCTGATCGTCGGCCTTGCCGGCGAGGGACACCACGATGTTGCGGTTGCCCTCGATCACCACCTCGGCCTCGGAGACGCCCAGCGCGTTGACCCGGCTCTCGATGATCTTCCGGGCCTCCTCCATGCTCGACTGCGGCGGCACCTTGCCGTTGATCAGCGACGCCTGGTACGTCGCCTGGGTGCCGCCGACGAGGTCGAGACCGAGCTTGGGGTGCAGGCGGTCGGTGAAGCTGCCCTTGGCGCCCGCCGCGAAGAAGACGAGCAGGTACAGGATGACGAAGACCAGGCCGAGCACGGCGAGTTGCCGTCCTGGATGCATCTGTCCCTGTGGTGGTCGTGCCACGACTTTCGGTCTCCTCGTACGGTTCGGCCGCCGCGGGAGCGGCGATTTCGGTAAGCGTTGGGGGCAGGCGATAAAGGTCGCGCGGCGGCCCGGGCCCGGCTGTCCGGCGACGATTATTCACAACGGCCGGCCACGCGGCTGCCCCGGCCCGCGGCGGTCGTGCCCGCGGCCCGCACCGGGCGGGCCGCGACGTTCATCAATCCTTGGACTTGCGGGTCTCGACGATCGGGCTCTCGACCGCCGGCTCCTCGGGCTCCAGATCATCGGCGGGCGGCTCCTCGGCCGCGCTGGCATCCTGCTTGAGCACGCGGGCGATTGCCGGCCGCGCGAACTTGACGTCCACCCCGGGCGCGATCTCCAAGGTGACCACATCGTCGTCAATCGCGACGACGGTGCCGTGCAGGCCGCCGATGGTGACGATCTGGTCGCCGGGGCCGAGCGCCGACTGCATCCGCTGAGCCTCGCGGCGCCGCTTCTGCTGCGGGCGGATCATCAGGAAATACATGACGCCGAAGAGCAGGACGATCAGGAGCAGCGGCGTGAAACTGCCACCGCCACCCGCTTGAGCTGCGACTAACACGAGGAAAGACCTTCCCTGGGGCCACCGGCGCGGCGCATGCGCGCACGACGGGGCGACAAAAACATCCCGTTCGAACGGCCGCGAGTCTAATCGGTCCAGCTGAGAACGCCGAATGCGGCACAGATCACGTTCACATTACGAGCACATTTCAGGAGTCCCGGGCGAAAAGCTCCGCCTGGACGACGCCGCCGCGGCCGTCGGCCGGCGGCGCCTTGCCCAGGTGCCGCCAGCCCGCCTCGGTGGCCACCCGGCCCCTGGGCGTACGGGCGAGCAGCCCCGCACGCACCAGGAACGGCTCGCACATCTCCTCCACCGTGTCGGACTGCTCCCCCACCGCTACGGCCAGCGTCGACAACCCCACCGGCCCGCCCCGGAACGACTCGATCAGCGCCCGCAGCACCGCTCGGTCGAGCCGGTCCAGCCCGAGCTCGTCGACGTCGTAGACCTTGAGCGCGGCCCGGGCCGTCTCCACACTCACCACGCCGTCCGCCCGCACCTCGGCGTAGTCGCGGACCCGGCGCAGTAGCCGGTTGGCGATCCGCGGCGTGCCGCGGGACCGGCCGGCGATCTCCGCGGCGCCCTCCGGTGTGATCGGCACGCCGAGGATCCGCGCGGAACGGTGCAGCAGGGTGTCCAGGTCGGCGGCCGAGTAGAAGTCCAGGTGCGCGACGAAGCCGAACCGGTCGCGCATCGGCCCGGACAGCAGGCCGGCCCGCGTCGTCGCGCCGACCAGCGTGAACGGCTCCACGTCGAGCGGGATCGCGGTCGCGCCGGGACCCTTGCCGACGACCACGTCGACGCGGAAGTCCTCCATGGCGCTGTACAGCAGTTCCTCGGCCGGCTTGGCGATGCGGTGGATCTCGTCGATGAACAGGACGTCGCCTCGGCCAAGACTGGTCAGGATCGCGGCGAGGTCTCCGGAGCGCTCGATGACCGGCCCGCTGGTCGTCCGGATCGCCGTACCAAGCTCGGCCGCGACGATATTCGCCAACGTCGTCTTACCTAATCCGGGCGGACCGGACAAAAGGATATGATCCGGTGGCGTGCCGCGGCCCATCGCACCCCTGAGCAGCAGCTCGAGCTGGTCCCGGACCCGGTGCTGGGCGATGAACTCGGCCAACCTTCGCGGCCGGACGCTGGCCTCCGCGTCCAGTTCGGCGTCCGCTACGTACGGCGAGACCAGGCCGTCGGACGTCATCGGGTGCGTCCGAGCAGGCGGATCGCCTGCCGCAGCAGGACCGGCACCGGCGGAACGTCACCGTTGACGGTCTCGGCCACCGCGGACACCGCCTGATCTGCCTGGGTTGCGGTCCAGCCCAGTGCGAGTACGCCCTGACGCACCTGGTCCTGCCACTCGCCGCTCAGGACGCCGGCCGAGCCGTCCGAGCCGGCGAAAACCGGGCCGATGCGGTCGCGCAGCTCGAGCACCAGGCGTTCCGCGCCCTTCCTACCGATGCCGGGGACCCGGGTCAGGGCCGCGATGTCGCCGCCGGAGATGGCCCGCCGTACCGAATCGGGTTGGTGCACCGCGAGCACCGCCTGGGCGAGCCGCGGTCCGACGCCGCTGGCCGTCTGCAGCAGCTCGAAGAGCTGCTTCTCGTCGTCGTCAGCGAAGCCGTACAGCGTGAGCGAGTCCTCCCGGACCACCAGGCTGGTGGCCAGCCGTGCCTCGACGCCCGCCTTGAGGCCGGCGAGCGTGCCGGGTGCGCACTGCACCGAGAGGCCGACGCCCCCGACCTCGATGACGGCGCTGTCCGGCGCGATGGCGGCCACCCGGCCGCGGACACTGGCGATCATCGTGGGACTCCTCCCCTGCGAGACGACGCCGCGAACGAGGCGGCTTGGATCCGGGCGCGCGTGCCGCCGCGCCAGACGTGGCAGATGGCGAGCGCGAGCGCGTCCGCCGCGTCCGCCGGCCGGGGCGGCGCATCCAGCCCCAGCAGCCGCGTGACCAGGGCGGTGACCTGGGCCTTTCCGGCCGTGCCGGAGCCGGTGACGGCCGCCTTGACCTCGCTGGGCGTGTAGGTCTGCACGGGCAACCGGGCGCGTGCGCCGGCGAGGATCGCGACCGCGCTGGCCTGCGCGGTACCCATCACGGTACGGACGTTGTGCTGGCTGAACACCCGCTCGACGGCGACGCTGTCCGGACGATGCTCGTTCACCAGGCCGGCCAGCGAGCTGTCCAGGTGCAGCAGCCGCAACGCGATGTCGTCGTCAGGCTCGGTGTAGACCACGTAGTACGCGATCAGCTTGCACTGCCGCCCGGGCACGCCCTCGACGACACCGACGCCGCACCGGGTCAGCCCCGGATCGATGCCGAGCACGCGCACTACGCGACCTCGCTCTCCTTTGGCCCATGCCGGACGTACGTGTGTTCGACACCCTAGTACGCAGGTCACTTGCGCCAGCCCACGACACGCCTGGACGATGAGAGATGGGAGGTAGCCATGTACCTCATTCCGCCGATGGACGACGAGCCGCCGGATGACTTCGTGACGTTCGTGGCCGTCCATCTCACCGATCTGCAGCGGGAGGCCGCCCGCCTGACCGGCGGCGAGCAGCACGCCGACGAGGTCTACCCCGAGGCGCTGGTCGACGTCGCCGGCCATTGGCGCCGGCTGCGGCTCAAGCGCCGGCTGACCCGCAAGGATGCGTCCGGCGCGTACCTGGCTCAGCGTCTGGCGGCCCGCGCGAAGCAGTGGCGCGAGGACCAGATCTACGAGGTGGAGGTCCAGCTGCTCCGCCCACCGGTCGCGGCCGTCCGCACCTCCAGCATCGCACTGCGCAAGGCCTCGTTACTGCCTGGCACCGTACGCGTGCAGGCGCGTCCGTTCGCGGAGGCGTCGATCGCGTGGAGCCACGCCTGGCAACGCGCCCGCTGGCGCCGGGTGGTCCGGGCGGCGGCGGTGTTCCTGGTGTTCTTCATCGGCCTGATCCAGGCGCTGCCGACGGTGCATGACTAGCGGCCATCACGCCAGACCTCGGGGCGATCTGGTGCGCGATGGAGGCGTTGACGGCGATCGACCCCAGCCAGCGGGTGCGTCCATGGTCACGGACTAGGACTCGATTTGTGCGAGCACCTCGTCGGAGACGTCGAAGTTGGCGTAGATGTTCTGCACGTCGTCGCAGTCTTCGAGCGCGTCGATGAGCTTGAACACCTTGCGGGCCGCGTCCTCGTCGATCGGCACGGTCATGCTCGGGACGAGCGAAATCTCCGCGGAGTCGTAGTCCATGCCGGCGTCCTGCAGGGCGGTCCGTACCGCGACCATGTCATTGGGCTCGCTCACCACCTCGAACGAGTCGCCCAGGTCGTTGACCTCCTCGGCGCCCGCGTCGAGCACGGCCAGCAGCACGTCATCCTCGCTCGCGCCGGCCTTGGGCACGATCACCACACCCTTGCGGGAGAACATGTACGACACCGAGCCCGCGTCGGCGAACGTTCCGCCGTTGCGGGTGAGCGCGGTGCGGACCTCGGTGGCCGCGCGGTTCCGGTTGTCGGTGAGGCACTCGATGAGCATGGCGACGCCGCTGGGCCCGTACCCCTCGTACATGATGGTCTGCCAGTCGGCACCGCCGGCCTCCAGACCGGAACCCCGCTTGATCGCGCGGTCGATGTTGTCGTTCGGTACGGAGTTCTTCTTCGCCTTCTGGATGGCGTCGTAGAGGGTGGGGTTGCCTGCCGGGTCTCCGCCGCCGACGCGCGCCGCCACCTCGACGTTCTTGATCAGCTTGGCGAACATCTTGCCGCGCTTGGCGTCGACGACCGCCTTCTTATGCTTGGTCGTCGCCCACTTGGAGTGGCCGGACATGCGAAACCTCCGTGATAAAACCGCTTAGCGAGCGTCGTCTGCGGCCCCTCGGACCAACTCGACGAAGTACCGGTGGACGCGGAGGTCGCCGGTGAGCTCAGGGTGGAAAGCCGTGGCGAGCAGGTTCTCCTGTCGAACGGCAACAATCCTACCGGCGGCCGGCCCGGCGGTGACGCGGCCCATGACCCGCACGCCGGCGCCGACGTCCTCGACCCAGGGCGCGCGGATGAACACGGCGTGAAATTCGCCGCCCGCGATGTCCTCGATCTCCACCGGCGCTTCGAACGATTCGATCTGCCGGCCGAACGCGTTGCGCCGCACGGTCATCTCGATCCCGCCGAAGGACTCCTGGTCTTCCCGGCCGTCGAGCACGGTGGCGGCGAGCATGATCATCCCGGCGCAGGAGCCGTACACGGGCATGCCGTCGGCGATCCGCTTGCGGATCGGGTCGAGCAGGCCGAACGCGATCGCGAGGTTGCTCATCGTGGTGGACTCGCCGCCGGGAATGACGAGCGCCTCGACCCGGTCGAGTTCCTCGGGCCGGCGTACCGGTGCGGCGTCGGCCCCGCATTCGCCCAGGGCGCGCAGGTGTTCGCGCACGTCGCCCTGCAGGGCCAGTACTCCGATGGTCACAGTTTCACCCTAATATTCTCCTGTGATCGCGTTGCGCCGGGTGCACGACCACATTGATCTTCACTATGCCGAGCCGATCACCCTCACCGAGCTGGCGGCGCTCGTCGGCATGTCCAAGTTTCACCTGGTCCGCGCGTTCCGGGCGGCCTACGGCGAGACCCCCATCCGCTACCTGAACCGCCGCCGGATCGGGCGGGCCCAGGACCTGTTGCGGCACGCCAACCTGACCGTCACCGAGATCTGCATGGTGGTCGGCTACTCCAGTCTCGGCTCGTTCTCGTCGCGGTTCACCGAGCTGGTCGGGGAGAGCCCGGTGGCGTACCGGAACCGTTGGGCCGCGGCCGGCGCGCCCCACGTGGCCGGCTGCCACCTGTTCATGTACGGCGTCATACCGCAATTTCGGAGAAGCCAGCCCGAGATCACCGACCGTAGCGTCGAAGCATGATTCTCAACGTGTCAGTCACCACCGTCTACTGTCTCGATCAGGACCAGACCCGCGACTTCTACATCGACAAGCTCGGGTTCGAGCTGCGCAGCGACGCCACCCTGGGTGAGTTCCGCTGGGTCACCGTCGGCCACCCGAGCCAGCCCGAGCTCGACCTGACCCTGATGAAGCCGGGACCGCCGCTGTCGCCCGACGCCGCCGAGTTCATCCGCCGACAGCTCGAGGCCGGCGCCATGGGCGGAATCGGCCTGCGGGTCGACGACTGCAGGAAGACGTACGAGGAGCTCAAGGCGAAGGGCGTGACGTTCCTGCAGGAGCCGGCCGACCGCCCGTACGGCGTGGAGGCGGTCATCCGCGACAACACCGGCAACTGGCTCTCGCTCGTCGAGCCCAAGGCGTTCCGCCCGTCCCGCGTCGGGTAGCCCGCTACCAGCCGCGTTCGGCGAGGCGGTGGGGCTGCGGCACGTCCTCGACGTTGATGCCGACCATCGCCTCGCCGAGGCCCCGCGAGACCTTGGCGATCACGTCCGGGTCGTCGTGGAACGTGGTGGCCTTGACGATCGCGGCGGCTCGCTGCGCGGGGTTGCCGGACTTGAAGATGCCCGAGCCCACGAACACGCCCTCCGCGCCGAGCTGCATCATCATGGCCGCGTCTGCCGGAGTGGCGATGCCCCCCGCGGTGAACATCACGACCGGCAGCTTCCCGGCCGCGGCCACCTCCTTGACCAGCTCGTACGGCGCCTGCAGCTCCTTGGCCGCGACGTACAGCTCGTCCTCCGGCAGCGACGTGAGCCGGCGGATCTCGGCACGGATGGCACGCATGTGCGTGGTGGCGTTGGAGACGTCGCCCGTGCCGGCCTCGCCCTTGGAACGGATCATCGCCGCGCCCTCGGTGATCCGGCGCAGCGCCTCGCCGAGGTTCGTCGCACCGCACACGAACGGCACGGTGAACGCCCACTTGTCGATGTGGTTGGCGTAGTCGGCCGGGGTCAACACCTCGGACTCGTCGATGTAGTCGACGCCCAGCGCCTGCAGCACCTGCGCCTCGACGAAGTGGCCGATCCGGGCCTTCGCCATGACCGGGATCGAGACGGCGCTGATGATGCCGTCGATCATGTCCGGGTCGCTCATCCGCGATACGCCGCCCTGCGCGCGGATGTCCGCCGGCACCCGCTCCAACGCCATGACCGCGACGGCTCCGGCATCCTCGGCGATCTTGGCCTGCTCGGGCGTGACCACATCCATGATCACGCCGCCCTTGAGCATCTCCGCCATCCCACGCTTCACGCGTGCGGTACCGGTGACGGCTGCGTTTGTGGGCTGACTCTCGGACACGGGAACTCGCTCCTCATTGCATGGATTAGTCAATCCCGACTTTACCCGCGCCCAAGGTCGTCACCGATGGCCAATCGCCCCCTCGGTGGCCTGCGCGGCACTCCTTACCTGCCGCCTCGGACCATGGGCGGGAGGACGCTAGGCCGCCTCGGACCATGGACGGGAGGACGCTAGGCCGCCTCGACCGGGAGGACGGGTGCCGGCGCGGGCGCCGGGCGCGGTGCCGGCAGGTCGTGCAGGGCCGGCTCGACGATGTCGAAGTAGGTCGGGCGCGGGTACCGGCGCGCCAGGCCCAGGACGCGGACCAGCGGGCGGCGGCGGGCGGTCAGCGCGTCACGGACCAGGTCCGTGTGGACCTGGCGGGCCAGGACCGCGCGCCGGCTGGTGGCGATGAGCGTGCGGGTGGCCGGCTCCGGGCCGGACGGCGACAGCGCCTGCAACTGCCGGGTGAGGTCGTTCTCGGCGGCCTCACGCTCGTCCGGCTCGGCGTCCAGCGCCAGGCGAGCGGCCGCGTACAACTCGACGGCGTCGGCCTGCTCGGCGACCACTGCGGCCGCCGCGGCGCGGCGCAGCAGATGAGCCTCGAGGGCACGTTCCGCGCTCTGTGCGCGGGCGTGGACCCGCTCGACGCGATGGGCGGTCCAGCCGAGGTACGTGGACAGCACAGCCGCCACGACGACGACACTCAGGACCCACCACATGCGGGCGATGGTAATGCCGAATCGTGTCGGAGAGTTACGTGCCGGACCGTGGTTCGGCCCACTCATCATCGAAAACGCGACCGTCCGTAGCCTCGATCGCCGTGGCGTACACCTCGAGTACGCGGTTGGCTACGATCGGCCAGTCGAACGCGGCCACCGCCACCTGGGCGCGTTCCGCGAGCTCGTCCCGCCGTTCCGGATCGTCCAGAAGATCGCGCAGCGAGGCGGTGAGCGCGTCCACGTCGCCGGTCGGGAACAGCGCACCGGTCCGGCCGCCGTCGAGCACGCGGCGGAACGCGTCGAGGTCGCTCGCGGCGATGGCCACGCCGGCGGCCATTGCCTCGGTCAGGATCATCCCGAACGATTCACCGCCCGTGTTGGGTGCCACGTAGACGTCCACGCTACGTAGCATCCGGGCCTTGTCCTGCTCGCTGACCCGGCCCAGGAACACCACCCGGTCGCGCAGGTCGGCGGGGAACTCGCCGTAAAGGTCGTCCGGGTCGCCCGGGCCGGCGACCAGCAGCCGCAGGCCGGCCCGCTCCCGGGC
>JBKOWB010000356.1:0-4563 GCA_046724195.1 Actinomycetota bacterium | reverse complement strand
GAGCGCCAGCGGCCGGTCGTGTGGGACGTCCTGGAGGAGGTCATCAGCGAGCACCCGGTGCTGCTCAACCGCGCGCCGACGCTGCACCGTCTGGGCATCCAGGCCTTCGAGCCGCAACTGGTCGAGGGCAAGGCGATCCAGATCCACCCGCTCGTCTGTACGGCGTTCAACGCCGACTTCGACGGTGACCAGATGGCGGTGCACGTGCCGCTGTCGGCCGAGGCGCAGGCCGAGGCCCGGATCCTGATGCTGTCGTCCAACAACATCCTCAAGCCCGCCGACGGCAAGCCGGTCACCATGCCCACCCAGGACATGGTCATCGGGCTGTACCACCTGACCCACCGCACGCCGGGCGGCGTGGGCGAGGGCCGGGTGTTCAGCTCCGACGCCGAGGCGCGGATGGCGTTCGACAACGGCGAGCTGCACCTGCAGGCGCCGGTGAAGATCCGCCTCCGGGAGGTCGTCGAGGTCGACAACGGCGCCCGCACCGCCCCGTGGACCCCGCCCGAGGGGTGGGCGCCGGGCGAGCCGCTGCTCATCGAGACCACCCTCGGTAGGGTGATCTTCAACGAGACGCTGCCGCCGGGGTACCGCTACGTCAACTACGAGATCCGCAAGGGTCAGCTCTCCGCGATCGTCAACGACCTCGCCGAGCGCTTCCCCAAGGTCGCCCTCGCGGCCACCCTGGACGCGCTCAAGGAGGCCGGCTTCCACTGGGCCACCTGGTCCGGCGTGACGATCGGCATGGGCGACGTCATCGGCCCTCCGCGCAAGCCGGAGATCCTCGGCCGCTACCAGGTCGAGGCGGACCGGATCGACAAGCAGTATCAGCGCGGTCTGATGACCGCCGAGGAGCGTCGGGGCGAGCTCATCGAGATCTGGACCAAGGCGACCAACGAGATCTCCAAGGAGATGGAGACCGCGCTGCCGCACGAGAACCCGCTGTGGGTGATGATCAACTCTGGCGCTCGCGGTAACCTGCTCCAGCTCCGGCAGATCGCCGCGATCCGCGGTCTGGTGGCCAACCCCAAGGGTGAGATCATCCCGCGGCCGATCACGTCGTCGTACCGCGAGGGTCTGACCGTGCTGGAGTACTTCATCTCCACGCACGGCGCCCGCAAGGGTCTGGCCGACACCGCGCTGCGTACCGCCGACTCGGGTTACCTGACCCGGCGCCTGGTGGACGTGTCGCAGGACGTCATCATCCGCGAGGAGGACTGCGGCACCGACCGCGCGATCCCGATGCAGGTGGCCGACCGGCTGGACGGCGGCAAGCTCGTCGTGCACACGCACGCCGAGACCGGTGTCCACGCCCGTACGCTCGCCGACGACGTCGTCGACGCGAACGGCAACGTCGTGGTCGAGAAGGGGGCTGACCTCAACTCGATCCTGGTCGACAAGCTGGTCTCCGCCGGCGTCGAGACCGTCCGGGTGCGCAGCGTGCTGACCTGCGAGTCGAAGCTCGGTGTGTGCGCGGCCTGCTACGGCCGCTCGCTGCCGACCGGCAAGGCGGTCGACATCGGCGAGGCGGTCGGCATCATCGCGGCCCAGTCCATCGGTGAGCCCGGCACGCAGCTGACCATGCGTACCTTCCACACCGGTGGCGTCGCGGGCGAGGACATCACCCAGGGTCTGCCGCGTGTGCAGGAGATCTTCGAGGCCCGCGTACCCAAGGGCAAGGCGCCGATCGCCGACACCCCGGGACGCGTCCGCATCGAGGACGGCGAGCGCTCGCGGAAGATCATCATCGTCCCGGACGACGGCAGCGACGAGATGGTGTACGACAAGATCTCGAAGCGGGTCAAGCTCCGGGTCCACGACGGCGACCACGTCGACGTCGGCGAGAAGCTCACCGAGGGCACCATCGACCCGCACGAGCTCCTGCGGATCATGGGTCCGCGGGCGGTCCAGGTCCACCTGACCCAGGAGGTCCAGGAGGTCTACCGCTCGCAAGGTGTGCTCATCCACGACAAGCACATCGAGATCATCATTCGCCAGATGCTCAAGCGGGTGACGGTCATCGACTCCGGCGCGACCGAGTTCCTGCCGGGCGTGCTGGTCGACCGGGCGCTCTTCGAGTCGGAGAACCGCCGGCTCGTGGGCGAGGGCGGGGAGCCCGCCGCCGGTCGTCCCGTGCTGATGGGTATCACCAAGGCCTCGCTGGCGACCGACTCCTGGCTCTCGGCGGCCTCCTTCCAGGAGACCACCCGGGTGCTCACCGACGCGGCGATCAACTCGCGTAGCGACTCGCTCGTCGGCCTCAAGGAGAACGTCATCATCGGCAAGCTCATCCCGGCCGGTACCGGCATCGCCAAGTACCGCAACATCCGGGTCGAGCCGACCGAGGAGGCCAAGGCCAAGGTGTACTCGATGACCGGGTACCCCGAGACCGACTACGGCTTCGGGCCGGCCAGCGGGCAGGCTGTGCCGCTGGACGACTTCGACTTCGGGTCGTACCGCTAAGGCTTTCGCCTTTGAGGGTTTGACTGAATAGAGGCAAGGCCTCGACGGGGCGGTCGCGCAGGTGCGCGGCCGCCCCGTCGGTGTTTCTAAGATGGAGGAGTGACGCTTCCCGCGCCCGTGCCCACCCGCCACCCCATGGATCCGGAGCCTGCGCCATCCTCCAAGGCCCGCGCCGTCTTCGCGCTGGGGGCCGTGGCGTTGCTGACCGGGGCGCTCGTCGGCGGCGTGATTCCCGCCACTGTCGCGCTGTTGCTGGCCCGCCAAGTCGAGCGGCAGGCCTACGCGGCCGGCGGCTACCTGACCGGTTCGTCGTTCGTGCGCCGCGGCCGGCGGTTGGCCTGGGCCGGGATCATCCTGGCGCTCGCGTCGCTGGTCGTGGCCATGATCGCTGGGCTGCTGCACTTCGCCGGCAGTCCCGGTAGTCAGGACTTCAACTCCACCACCGACTGATCTTCGTATCGGCGCCCGGGGCTGCCGGCCACCACGTCCGGGTGACATGCTCTCTAAGGTGACGCAGCAACCGGGTCAATGGTCGGGCGAGCCGCCGACCTATTCGCCGGCGGGGGCGGGGCTGCAGCCGGTCGGCGTGCCCTTTCTGCCCGCCGCCGTACCGCCTCCGCCGCCCGACGGGCGTTGGCAGCCGGAACGCGTCGATCCCGTGGCCGGCACCGAGTTCGGCGTGGTCCGGTTGCGGGTGGCGCCGGTTCCGTCCGGCGTGGCCGCCGGGTCTCTGATCGCGGGAACCGCGTCCATCCTGGTTTCGTTCCTGGTCCTGTGTTTTGGCCTCGCCGGCTCGTCGGACAGCTGGGGCGGTTGGGTGGCCGGCGCGTTCGCCCTGCTCGGCGTGCTGTTTAGCGGGGGAGCGGTCGGACTCGGGGTAGTCGCCCTCCGGCAGGTCAAGCGCTCTGGACAGCCGGGCCGGATGCGTTTCACCGGCCGCGGCACCGCCGTCGCCGGGATCTCATGCGGCGCCGCGGGCGCGGGAATCTCTATTGCGTCCCTGGCGTTGGCAGTGGTGTTGCAATTGTCGTAAGGCCGCGTGATGCCGGTTCCGGCACCGCGGCGTCGGCGTGCCTCGGTACGCGGTACACTTGGTACAAGGAGATGTCCATAGCGGCGGCGGGTCTTGCTCGTTTTGACCTGCGTGCTGCCGATGGGTACTCTTTCCCCTCGTGCCCGGGCTTGCCCGGGCAACTCGTGCGTGCGCCCGAGTCGTAACCAGACGGGGCCGAAGGCACGACGGGCGCAGAGCCTTGAATGAGATCTGGGCCAGACACAGACAAGACCCGGTGCGCGTCACCAGCGCGTGGCGGGACCGTGAGCCGGACGACACGCCCGACCGCGGGTGCCGGACGATCCCACCGGGGATCGCCCGGTGCACGGAGAGTTAGAACGAAGCGCACAGAGGCAAACGAAGACGGTGCGGCCGCACAAGGGCGGCCGAAGGGAGCGGAGAAACCCGGTGCCCACGATCCAGCAGCTGGTCCGCAAGGGCCGCCAGGCGAAGACGAGCAAGACCAAGACGCCGGCGCTGAAGGGAAGCCCTCAGCGGCGCGGCGTGTGCACGCGCGTGTACACCACCACCCCCAAGAAGCCGAACTCTGCGCTGCGCAAGGTCGCTCGTGTGAAGCTCAGCAGCCAGATCGAGGTGACCGCGTACATTCCGGGCGTCGGCCACAACCTGCAGGAGCACTCGATCGTGCTGGTCCGCGGCGGCCGTGTGAAGGACCTCCCAGGCGTCCGCTACAAGATCGTTCGCGGTTCGCTGGACACGCAGGGTGTCCGCAACCGCAAGCAGGCCCGCAGCCGTTACGGCGCGAAGAAGGAGAAGAGCTGACATGCCGCGTAAGGGCCCCGCTCCGCGCCACCCAGTGGTTCCGGACCCGGTGTACAACTCCCCGCTGGTGACGCAGCTGGTCAACAAGATCCTGATCGGCGGCAAGCGTCAGCTGGCCGAGCGCATCGTCTACGGCGCCCTCGAGGGCTGCCGGGAGAAGAGCGGCACCGACCCCGTGGTGACGCTCAAGCGCGCGATGGACAACGTGAAGCCGACCCTCGAGGTCCGCAGCCGCCGTGTCGGTGGCGCGACCTACCAGGTGC
>JBKOWB010000205.1:0-2864 GCA_046724195.1 Actinomycetota bacterium | reverse complement strand
GAGCTGAACCCGGCTCCGCCGGGTTGCTGCCGCCTGCCCACTCAAGATCTAGTTTCGTCTCAGAACCGTGCGTGCAACTCGTCGCGGCACACGTCTCAGGCAAGCCGCTGGGACGATTTCAGGAGTACAGAAGTGCTGGGTCCTTCTGCGTGCCGGCGGTGCGGCGGTGTGCATGCTCATCGGCTTCTTGTGTACCGGCGGTACGACCGCAGCCCGGCGTCCCCGGCGGTGCCGAGCGGATCGCGGCTAGAAGCGGATGACTAGCAGGCTTCAGATCAGTCGGCGAAGACGTGATCGTCGAGAACGAGTTCACGGATAGCGGCTGGGAGGTGCACCCGCTGCCCCTCCCGTTCGGTTGGTGTCGAGATGCCTGAAAGGTTGAACTCCCACACGGGCAACGTTGACCGAACAGGTCCGCGAACGCTCGTGCGTCAATCTCGGCTTTCCGGGCACGACCTGCGGTTGGGTGTCGGCGTTCACGAGTCGACCTTCCGTGTGAACGTGAGGTGGGTGACGCCGCTGGGCGAGGAGACCGCCTCGACGTCGTAGGCATCCTCGAGGGCCTCCAGGCCGTCCCAGATGCGGACGCCGCGGCCGAGCACGATCGGGACCTGGACGAGATGCATGTGGTCGACGAGCCTGGCGGCAAGGAAGTCGCGTACGACGGTGGGGCCGCCGCCGATCCGGACGTCCTGGCCATCGGCTGCGTCGCGGGCGGTCTCGAGCGCCTCGGCCGGGGCGGCGTCGAGGAAGTGGAACGTGGTGCCGCCCTCCATCTCGATCGAGGTCCGCGGGCGGTGCGTGAGCACGAAGGTCGGGGTGTGGAACGGCGGGTTCGGGCCCCACCAGCCCTTCCAGTCCGGGTCGTCCTGCCAGCCGGGCGGGCCGAACTTGTTGGCACCCATGATCTCGGCGCCGATGCCGTAACTGTGGCGCGCGGCGAAGGCGTCGTCGACTCCGGCGGTTCCGCCCGCGTCCCAGAACCGGGTACCGAACATCCACTGGTGCAGACGCTCGCCCGCATGGCCGAACGGTGCATCGGCGGACTGCGGCTCGCCGGTGGCGAAGCCGTCGAGGGAGATGGACAAGTTGTGGATCCGTGTGCGTGACATCGGCGCGCTCCTCGATTGGTGATGCGCTGCGCAATCGGTTCTGGAGAGACTGACAGGGTGACCGGAGATTCTCATCGGCCGCCGAGGTCGGGATGCGCGATCAACGCCGTCATCGAGGTGCTCGGCGACCCGTGGTGGATGCTCGTACCGCGCGACGTGACCTTCGGCAACCGGCGCCACTTCCGCGACCTGCTCCATGGTTCGGAGGAGGAATCGCGTCCAACATCCGCAGCAGCCGGCCCACCTCGGCATCCCACTCTCCGACCCCGACCGGCCCCGGGCGAGCGAGCAGCTGCAGGCGGCGTACGAGGCCGCGACGACGGGCGACCTTGATCAGTAGTCGCGGGACCTAGGCTGACCTGACACGACACGACACGTCAACCTTGTCATAGGGAAAGCCAAACGTCGCTGCATCTCGACAGCCACCGTGTCGAGATGTCTGGAAGACTCCCCGGTTACCCGTAGGCAGCTTTTGTCCAGTCCGTCGCGCGGATGCCAGTCGGTCGAAGTTCGCGCCGGGGTTCGGACTCAGCACTCAAACACCGACCAGCAGATGTCGTTCCGCAACCTCTGGTCATCCAGCACGAGGTCGCGAATCGCCTCCGGCAGTTGGTCACGCTGCCATTGACACTCGAGTCGCCCCGCTGCCGCGCTCTCGCCCTCCGGTGCAGCAGCACGGGCGGCCTTGATCGCATAGGCGGCCGCGCCCAATTCGTGCGCGGCAACATGGGCGACGGCCCCGGCTTGGCCAGCGGCGTACGCGGCGTTCCGCGCAGCCCCACGCAGGTCCCTGGCCGCAGCCATCGCGTGGCCCCCGGCTGCACGCGCTTCCATCATCTTGACCTCGCCACGCACCCAGGCACGGGCCTGCCCGATCGCATGACGCGGTCGTGGGTCCCCGGGTCGAACCGACTCGAAGAGGCCGAGGACGTGCTCCGCGCAGGCGGCGGCCCAGAGAGCGAGGAGCTGGTGATCCGAGTCCTTGAGAGTCCCACCACGGCGGATCGTTACGAAGCGAGGATCCCGGACTCTCGGGAGGATCACGGTTGGCACTCCTTCCGCGTGTGCCCGCCGTAAGCCTACGGCCCGCGCACGCGACCAAGCACAAGAATCAAACCCGCAGCCGGCGCACCAGGTGAGATAGATCTTCAGGTTGGAGCCGGTGTGCAGCCGGGACTGACCCCGGTAGCGGCCCAGGTAAGCGGCAGTCGCCTGTGGACACGCTCGTCAGAAGTCGGCACGGCTTGATCGGAAGCAGCGAAGGCAGACATGACCCACGAATCGGCGTCGCCGACGCACGCACCAGCGCCCTCGGCGCGGCAAATCAGGATGGGGATGTGGTTCCCAGGTCGTTCTTGGATCTGTTTCTGGTAATCGCTGACCGCAGCTTCCGCGCCGTCCTCACCTCCGCGAACCGGCAGCCCGCCGTCGCCTTCTACCACCGGCGGAAGCGGGAGGGCGCGCAGCCACCCGGTCGGTCGCGGACGGCCGGCGGACCAGAATGTCATCGAAAGAAATCCGGCAGGCGGTGTCGGATCGGGGCTGCGGTGTTCGTAGCAGGGGTGAGGGGCTAACCACCGAGGGCGCGCCCACCGTACTCACGGAGGAGAACAGCATGACCGCCACCTACACCTTCGACGTCTTTTCCACCCTCGACGGCTTCGGCTCCTACAACAGCAGCGGCGACTGGGGTGGCTACTGGGGCAAGCAGGGTCCCGAGTTCCTCAGCCGCCGCCTCGCCCAGTACAGCGA
>JBKOWB010000283.1:0-3967 GCA_046724195.1 Actinomycetota bacterium | reverse complement strand
GGTCCGGTCCGCGGACGGCTCCGGCGCGCGCCGGGGCCCGGTGCGGCGGCGCTGGACGAGTCCATCGGCGCTCAGGCCCTCGACGATGGCGCTCGGTGTCGGGCCGCCGGTGCCGGCGCGCTGCGGGCGGCCCATGCGGTTGCGTTGCCGCGGAATCGCCTCTCCGCCGACCGGCCCGGCGGTCGCGGTGCCGTTGATGGTGACGTGGCGGCCCGGCACCGTGATCGAGCGCAGCTCTCCGGCGCCCTGCCATTGCAGCGCCGCCAACGAGTGCCTGGACGGGTCGTCGGTGCCCGTACCGACCAGGGGCCGGTCCCAGGCCCGGTCGGCCGGCGACGGACCGGCGGGCAACGCGATCGGGCCGGCACCGGAGGTGATGAGCTCGCCCGGAAGGAGTGCGATGGCGGTGACGCCGCCGAACGCGGACGGGCGCAGCGATATCCGGATGCCGTGCCGATGCGCCAGCTGTGCGACCACGAACAGGCCTAGCCGAGCACTGTTCGCGGGGTCGAAGTCGGGCGGCTCGACCAGCCTGCGGTTGGCCGCCTCGATCGCCTCCGGCGACATGCCGAGGCCGCGGTCCTCGATCTCGATCGCGTACCCGTTCGGCAGCACCTGACCGGTCACGTTGACGCGGGTGTGCGGCGGCGAGAACGAGGCCGCGTTTTCCAGCAGTTCGGCGAGCAGGTGGATGACGTCGCCGACCGCCCGGCCGAGCACGGCCGACGGCTCCATCGTGCGGACGTCGACGCGCTTGTAGTCCTCGACCTCGCTGATCGCGCCGCGCACGACGTCGATGATCGGCACGGGGTTACGCCAGCCGCGGCCAGGCGTGGCGCCGGCCAGGATGACCAGGTCCTCGGCGTGGCGCCGCATGCGGGTGGCGAGGTGGTCGACCCGGTACAGGTCCTCGAGCTCCTCCGGCTTCGTCTCGCGGCGTTCCATCCGGTCGAGCAGAGCGAGCTGGCGGTGCAGCAGCGTCTGGCTGCGCCGGGCGATGTTGAGGAAGACCTCGTTGATGCCCCGCCGGACGCTGGCCTCTTCGACCGCGGACTGTACGGCCGTGCGTTGCACCTGGTTGAACGCGCGGCCGACCTCGCCGATCTCGTCGTTGCCGTACCGCAGGGGCGGCGTCTCGACGTCCACGTCGACGGGCTCGCCACGCTGCAGCCGGCGGACCACACTCGGCAACCGCTCGCTGGCCATCTCGAGCGCCTCGCCGCGCAGCCGGGCCAGGCGTCCCACGATCGAGCGGCCGACCTTCACCGAGACCATGATCGAGATGATCACCGCGGCCAGCCCGACGATGCCGGCCACACCGAGCCGGATGAGAACGTTGACGGCTACCGGCTTCGCCCGGTCGGTCAATGCCTCCGTGGCGTTCAGCTCGAACGCGCGCAGCTCCTGGGCCGACGTGTCGTACACGGGCTGCCAGATCCCGGACGGCACCGGCGACGCCGAGCCCGCCCGGCTTTCGACGATCAGACGGTCTTGCAGCCGGCGCAGCGCGGAGAACGCGGGACCGTTGTAGAGCCGCTGGAATGCGGTGCGGTCCTGCTCGGGCAGGTTGGCGACGCCCTCATCGAGCAGGAAGGTGGACGTGCCGATCGCCTGGATCAGCTGGTCACGGACGTCCTCGGTCAGCCGTCCGGCCGCGTTGGCGCCGGCCAGCAGTGAATCGGCCCGGCTCAGATACTCCTGGCCGCGACCGACCGTGGTGAGCGCCCGGATCTCGCGGTCGACCCCCTCGTCGTTGAACGTCGCGGTTGCGGAGAACATCTGGAACCCGGCGTCGATGACGGTGTTGTACATGCCCTGCGCGCCGACGACGTCTACCTCGCGGCGGTCGATGTGCCTGCGGTTGTCGGGCAGGCCGTCCAGATCGGTGAAGACCTGCTGGATCCGTACCCGCAGCGGGTCGCTCGCGGCGTTTTGGGCGTCCCTGCTGCCGGCGGCGCGGCGGAAGTCGGCGGCGGCGCGGTCGGTGATGAGCCGCTGGCCGACGAGCGCGGCGGGCGATGCGTCCGGGTTGGAGAGGAATTCGACCGACAGCCGCCGCTCGCGCTGGAACTCGCCGACGAGCACCTCCCCAGGGTTTCCGACCGTGTCCAGCAGCGTGCGCGCAGACAGCAGGTTGAACGCCGGTCCGACGGTCAGCGTGGTCGCGAAGACCCACAACGCCAGCAGCGCCGCCAGCGGCACCGCGATCAGCGCAATGATCTTCGATCGGATCGACCAGTTGCGGGTTTTCATGAGGCTCCGCCCGACGGTTTCGGCAGGGACCGACACCGCGCTGCCCGGGGCCGACCGTCGACGTGGGGTGACGAGCGGTTACGGGCTACGTGCGCCTCCGGCAGAATACGTAATCAGCGCGGTACGAGCCACCTTCCGGCCGTACCAAATCGGTGATTAATGTCCTTTTTGGCCAGTCGACATCCTCCTTGTACCTGCCGTCCGGCCCTGCTTGGGCCGGCCGGGGCTAATGGGCAGAACGTTGGTGCCATGACGTCCGCGCCCTCGATACGGTTTCTGACTCGATCCGCCGGATCTGGATTGATGACCACCGCTCGGTGGGAATACCAGGGGATGAAGAAGGAGGAATCCCATGTCCCCCGTAACCGTCATCATCTTGATCATCGTCATCCTGGTCGTCATCGCCGGCATCTTCTTCGGCGTACGGGCCAGCCGCCGCAAGCAGCTGCAGAAAACGTTCGGGCCCGAGTACGACCGGGCGGTCGCCGACACCGGCAGCCGCGCGGACGCCGAGAAGGAGCTGCGCGAACGCGAGAAGCGGCACGCTGAACTCGAGCTAAAGCCGCTCTCCCCGGAGTCGCAGGCCCGCTACGCGGCCACCTGGGAAGAAGTGCAGATCCAGTTCGTCGACAATCCGGAGGAGGCCGTCGCACGCGCCGACGAGCTGGTCACCCAGCTGATCGCCGAACGCGGTTACCCAACCGGCGACTACGACGACCAGGTCGCCAACCTTTCCGTCGATCATGCGCGGACGTTAGGGCACTACCGCGACGCGCACGCGATCAGCGAACGCAGCAGGAACGGTGAAGCCAGCACGGAGGACCTGCGCCAGGCCGTGGTGCACTACCGTGCCCTCTTCGCGGACCTACTCGGCACGGAACCGGTCAAAACCGGCACAACGAACACCGCCACGACCGCCGGCGCGCCGGCCGCCGCCGACCGACCGAACACCGCCGCTACCAGCACTCCGAACACCGCGACCGCCGCCGGCACGCCGGCTGCCTCGGCCGCATCCGCGAACACTCCCACCACCGCCTCCGGTACGCCCACCCAGCGGACCGGCGACTCCACCGACGACGAAACGCACACCAGCACCACACCCGATACCGACGTCGCTCGATCCCGTCCCGACGCCACGAGCCGCTAGGAGCCCCGGCCATGCGCTTCTTCTCCAACGACGCCAAAGAGAACGCCGACGACCGCGAACACCCGGAACGCGTCCAGTCCGAGCCGGTGTCCGTGCCCCAGCAGCGGGCCGGCTCGCCCTGGTCGGACACGCCCACGGCAGCCGCCGACGACACCACCGACACCTCCGACGCCGAATTGTCTGACCAGGAACGCGCCGACGGCACGGACGAGGCGACGGATGGTCGTGCATCGTTCCACCAGCCGGGCGGGTTCGAGGCGTCCGCCGTGGGCGGCGCCGCTGCGGCCGGCCCCGCGGGCCGGTGGGCGGCGGCGGACCGTAACAGGGTCGCGGACGCCGGCGACGATCGAACCGCGGCGTCCGGCGGCGTGATCACCGGCGCCGCGACCGACTCGACCTCGGCGACCACCGGAGCCGACGCGGATCGCGCCGGCGACGGCGACCACGACGCTCACGACCTCGGCGGCGGGCGCGACGACGCGGGCGACGCGGCGCTGACGGACCGGGGCGCGTTCGACGACCCCCAGGTCAAGGATGAGGCGTCGGACGCCGCCGAGAGGACGGACG
>JBKOWB010000075.1:0-11411 GCA_046724195.1 Actinomycetota bacterium | reverse complement strand
CAGCTGAGTCAGCGCGTCATCTCGCCAGTCGTGCAGTGCGTCGATCTTCTCCATCCCGCGAACCGCCTGCGCTCGCACGGCCTCGGAGAAGAATCGGATCCACGGTTCAAAGTCGCCTGTGGCACTGACGGCAAGCAGGTGGTCCTGGTACTGGCGCCGTCTTCCTTCGAGCCAGGGCGAGAGATTCAGCACTGGCACTCGCAGTTCGCCTCGGTGAGCCAACTGCAGGACGCACACGAGGCGGCCGAGCCGACCGTTGCCGTCGTTGAAGGGATGCAGGGTCTCGAACTGGTAGTGACCGAGAGCCATCTTGATCACCAAGGGGATCGTGTCTTCGGCCATGAGCCATGACGCCCAGGCGTCGATACCGGCGCGTAGCTGGTCACCCGGAGGTGACGGCACGAACCGTGCGTCGTCCACTCGGCCACCGTCAGCACCGATGAATACCTGGGTGGTTCGGATTCGGCCGGCATCGTGCGAATCTCCCCGGGTTCCTCGCACAAGGATCTTCTGCAGCTGTTCAAGCATGCCAACCGTGATGGGCTTGTCCTTGATCCACTCGAACGCGAGCTCCGCAGCCTCGACGTAGTTGTGAACCTCCGCGACCGACGCGGTGAGCTGGTTGCGATTGAGGAAGTCAGCCTCGAGGACGTCATCGAGTGCCGCATAGGTGCCTTCGAGCGCCGACGTGCTGACGGCCTCCTGCCGGATCGCCGGGCGTGCGAGGAGTCCGGGGTTAGGTAGCCGAAAGGCGGCTTGGTCAAGGCGAGCCACAGCGACCGCCGCGTCGGTGACTGCCAGGTAGGTCTCTTGCGCCAAGTCGAGCTTGGTCGGCAGTGGATCGGGGATGAAGGCCGAGCAGTCGTAACGCTCGTGGAATCGAGGATCCCACCCGGTGATCCGGACAAGTGACCCCACAGGTGACGATCGGAACGTGGCATCGTCCATGATTTGAAGTAAACCACAAAGAACTTGAAAACTAGGTCCGGCTTTTCAATTGCAGGCCCGGCGCAAGACCCAAGATTCCAAGTTTCCTGCCTGCAAAGTTAAATCACATGTGGGGAATTCAACCACTCTACGTGACGTCAACAGCCGGTCGGCTCAGGCAGCGGCGCGGCAGGGGATGCCCTCAGCAGGTCAGGCCGCTTCGCAGACTCGGATCAGGGTCGAGCGCCGATCTGAAGGACACTCTTAGGACGGGTCACTTCGGCGAAGAAGTCGTTGCCCTTGTCGTCGACGACGATGAACGCCGGGAAGTCCTCGACATCGATCTTCCAGACCGCCTCCATGCCGAGCTCCGGATACTCGAGGACCTCGACGTGCCGGATGCAGTCCTGTGCCAGCCGGGCGGCCGGCCCGCCGATCGACCCCAGGTAGAAGCCGCCATAGCTCTGGCAGGCACGGGTCACCTGGGCGGACCGGTTGCCCTTGGCGAGCATCACCAGCGAACCGCCCGCGGCCTGGAACCTCTCGACGTACGAGTCCATCCGGCCGGCCGTGGTCGGGCCGAACGAGCCGGACGCGTAGCCCTCGGGGGTCTTGGCCGGGCCGGCGTAGTAGACGGCGTGGTCGCGTAGATACCGCGGCATGGGCTCGCCGGCGTCGAGGCGCTCGGCGATTTTCGCGTGCGCGATGTCGCGGGCTACCACCAGGGGTCCGCTGAGCGAGAGCCGGGTCTGGACCGGATACTTCGACAGCAACGCCCGGATCTCGTCCATCGGCTGGTTGAGATCGACATGCACGACCTCACCCGACTCCAGCTCCACGTCGGGCAGGAACCGGGCGGGGTCGGTCTCCAACCGTTCCAGCCAGACACCGGACGGCGTGATCTTCGCGATCGCCTGGCGGTCGGCCGAGCAGGAGACCGCGATCGCCACCGGGCACGAGGCGCCGTGCCGGGGCAGGCGGATGACCCGGACGTCGTGGCAGAAGTAGCGCCCGCCGAACTGCGCGCCGATGCCGAAGTCGCGGGTCAGCTCGAGGACCGCCGCCTCCAGTTCGACGTCGCGGAAGCCGTGCGCGGTCATCGACCCCGAGCCGGGCAGATTGTCCAGGTACTTGGCGCTGGCCAGCTTGGCCGTCTTGAGCGCGTACTCGGCGCTGGTGCCGCCGATGACGATCGCCAGGTGGTACGGCGGGCACGCCGACGTCCCGATCAGCCGCAGCTTCTCGTCGAGGAACTGCATCATCCGCGCCGGATTGAGCAGCGCCTTTGTCTCCTGGTACAGGTACGACTTGTTGGCCGAGCCGCCGCCCTTGGCCATGAACAGGAACTTGTACGCGTCCGGCTGGCCACCCGGGTCCTCGGCGTACAGCTCGATCTGCGCCGGCAGGTTGGTTCCGGTGTTCCTCTCGTCCCACATGGTCAGCGGCGCGAGCTGCGAATACCGCAGGTTCAACCGGGTGTACGCCTGGTAGACGCCCTGCGCGATGGCCTCCTCGTCGCCGCCGTCGGTGAGCACGTGCCGGCCCCGCTTGCCCATGACGATCGCCGTACCGGTGTCCTGGCACATCGGCAGCACGCCACCGGCCGCGATGTTGGCGTTGCGCAGCAGATCGAGCGCGACGAAGCGATCGTTCGGCGAGGCCTTCGGGTCGTCGATGATCGACCGCAGCTGAGTCAGGTGCGCCGGGCGAAGGTAGTGCGCGATGTCGTGCATCGCCTCCGCGGTGAGCTGCGTGATCGCCGAGGACTCCACGGTGAGGAACCGCCGCCCGCCTGGCCCATCGACCACGTCCACGCCTTCGTCCGTGACAAGGCGGTAGTCGGTCAGGTCACTTCCTGTAGGCAACAGCGGCGAGTACGAGAAAGCGGCGGCTCTGCTCATGAGCCGCAACTCTAGGCCAGTGATCGGACAAGCCGCGAACCGCTTCGGCTCCGGGGTTTTCGTGATTCTCCGCGCCGTCCGAAGGACCGGCCGCCGGTGGCCGGTACAGCCTACATACCGGTTCGATCAACGGAATGGCAGGTAGGCCATGTCGCGGCTCGACACCAGAATCATGCCGGTCGGACCGACCGCGAACAGCTTGGCGTCCGTACGGACATCGGCGAGCACCGCGCCGCCGGCCGGCGCCACGGCGGTGATCCGGCTCGGCTTGGTGTTTGCCACGATCGCCGCGTACGGCGTCAGCGCCGCACTCGCGCCGTCGTTGACCGAGCGCCGCCAGCTCGCCCCGCTGCCGAACGCGATGGAGTGCACTGTCGACCGGTCGGCGCCCCGGATGATCGCGAAGCCGTCGTCGACCGCGAGCACGTCTTCGTCCTTGGCGCCGTGCCAGAGCACCCGGCCGTCGGACGCGGCGATCAGCTCCTTGCGGCCGTACGGGTCGACGCCCAGCACCACGTCATGGCCGCCGGCCGGGTCCTCGTCCTGCTTGCACGCCGAGCCGTCATCCGCGGTGCGCAGGTTGAGTCCGTCACGCGACCACACCCGCTGCCCGGACGGCGGGTCGGTGGCGACGACGCTGTAGTAGCAGGTGCCGTCGCGGGCCGTTCCGGTGACCGTGAGCACCCGGCCACCAGCCACCGCCACGCGCTGATCCGCGGCGGGCGACGCGGTCTGTACGACCCTCCCGGACGCGGTGTCCACGACGCGTACCTTGCCGTCGTCGGGCAGTCCGATGAGACCCGGCATGAACGAGGGCCCGGCCGCGCCATCGTCGACCTGTGGCGAGGCTAGCGAGTGCGTGTCCGGCAGGTCAGGGTTGGACGCGTTGAGCACGAAGCCGATGCCGCCCGTGCTGACCGTCCATAGTGGCCGCGCGCCGCGCGGGTCCCAGGCGGTGAGAACGCAGTCTGCACCCTTGGCGCACCGCAGGTCGAGGATCGCGTTGGCGTACGTCCAGACGGCGGTGGCCTGCGTGTCCTGGCGCCGCACGGCGCCACTGCGCGGGTCCAGCACCTGGTAGCCCTTGGTGAGCAGGCGGCCGGTGACGACCACCGCGTCGCTGCCGTCGCCCGCGACGGCCGCCCAGTCCGCATCGGACTGCCAGAGCTTCAGGCCGGCGCCGAGGCCGAACGCTTCGATCGAGGTGCGGTATTCGACGATGACCGCGGTGCCGGCGATGGTGACACCCTGCGGCGTGCCGCCGAGGCGCTGCTGCCACTGCGAAACCCCGGCGGCGATCGGCTCGGTCGTGTTCACCCAGGTCCAGATCTTGGGGAATGGGTTCCAGACGCCGGTCGTGGCTAGGACGAGGAGAACCACGCCGGTGAATAACGTGAAGCCCTTCCATCCTGGTCCGCTGCCCGAGGCCACGCTCGACACGCTAACGAGATCAACGGGCGTGCCGCCGCAGGGTGAAAAGTCCGTGTCGATCCATTATGGAGTATTAGCGGCGGACTGGACCAGCGGCAGCACCCGATACGGGATCAGCTCGGCCAGCGCGATGATCGTCGAGGCGCGGACTATGCCGTCGTACCCGACGATCTGGTCGATGACCCGCTGCAGGTCGGCGTTCGAGCGGGCCACGATGCGGCAGAGCACGTCGCCGGTGCCGGTGATCGTGTGCGCCTCGAGTACTTCGGGGATGTCGGCGAGATGCTCCGCGACGGCTGTGTGCCCGTACCGTTGGCTGATCTCCAGGGTGACGAAGCTCGTCACGCCGAAGCCGATCGCCTCGGGTGCGACGTCCGGGCCGAAGCCCTTGATCGCGCCGCGCGCGATCAGTTTGTCCAGACGGGCCTGGACCGTGCCCCGGGCGACCGCCAGGCGCCGCGAGAGCTCCAGGACGCCGATCCGCGGCGCCGCGTCGAGAACCGCGAGCAACTTCGCGTCCAGCGCGTCGAGCTGGACATCTTGTACAGCCATGGTGATCAATCATCGTACCGAATGCACAGACTGACCAGCGTTTTTCCCAACGATTGCTCAACCGGCAAAACAGGGCCAATCTCTCGTCATGACGCAGATGATGGAACACGCGACCGACACTGCTGACGTCTTCCCCGTCCAAGGCGTCGACTACCTGCAGTTTCTCGTGGGCAACGCGAAGCAGGCGGCCCACTACTATTCGACGACGTTCGGCATGACCTGCGTCGCGTACCGCGGGCCCGAGCAGGGCTACCGGGACCACGCCGAGTACGTGCTGGTCAGCGGCGCCGCCCGGTTCCTGATCACCGGCGCGGTGCACGCGGGCGCACCGGGCGCCGAACACGTGGCCAAACACAGCGACGGCATCCACGACATCGCCCTCGCCGTGCCAGACGTGGACGCGGCGTTCCGGCACGCGATCTCCGCCGGTGCCCGCGCCGTCAGCGAGCCGCACGACCTCACAGACAAGCACGGCACCGTCCGGCTCGCCGCCATCGGGGCCTATGGCGACACCATCCACACGCTGATCGACCGATCGCGGTACGACGGGCCGTTCGTGCCGGGCTTCGTGGCCCGTGACCCGATCGTGGACCGGCAGCCGGCCATCGACTCCGGGCTGCAGCCCAAGCGGTTCTTCCAGGCCATCGACCACGTCGTCGGCAACGTGCAGCTCGGCAAGATGGACGAGTGGGTGGACTTCTACCGCCGCGTCATGGGCTTCACCAACATGGCCGAGTTCATCGGCGACGACATCGCCACCGAATACTCGGCGCTGATGTCGAAGGTGGTCGCGGACGGCAGCCGGAAGGTGAAGTTCCCGCTCAACGAGCCGGCCGTCTCGCGGCGCAAGTCGCAGATCGACGAGTACCTCGAGTTCTACGGCGGCCCCGGCGCCCAGCACGTCGCCGTTGCCACGAACGACATCCTGGCCAGCGTCGACGCGATGCGCGCGGCCGGGTGCGACTTCCTCGCCACGCCCGACTCCTACTACGACGACCCGGAACTGCGGGCGCGGATCGGCACGGTCCGGGTGCCGATCGAGGAGCTCAAGAAGCGCTCGATCCTGGTCGACCGGGACGAGGACGGCTACCTGCTGCAGATCTTCACCAAGCCGGTGCAGGACCGGCCGACTGTCTTCTTCGAGCTGATCGAGCGGCACGGGTCGCTCGGCTTCGGCAAGGGCAACTTCAAGGCCCTGTTCGAAGCCATCGAGCGGGAGCAAGAGCGTCGGGGGAACCTGTAACACTGTCTCCGTGACGCAACCATCCGACGAGGCCGCTGGCCGGCCGCCGACCGGCGGCCCGGCCTCCGCCGCCGGTACGCCGGTCTCGGCGGCGATACGGCCCCAGACGCCGCTCGCGTACGGGCCGCCGCCGGGTTACCCGCCTGGGCCGTACTACGCCCCGCCGCCCGGCTACCGGCCCATGCCGCCGCCCGCGCTGAGTCCGGGCGGCCAGCCGCTGGCCGACTTCGGCAACCGGCTGCTGGCGTACCTCATCGACACGGCCATCATTCTCGGAGTGACGCTGGTCGTCGCGCTGCCGGTGTTTCTCATCTTCATCTTCACGGTGATGCGGGAGACCATCGAGACGACGGCGCCCGACGGCACGGTCCCGGGCGATGTCTTCGCGGAGTTCCTCCTGATCGGTCTCCTTCTCGAGTTCGGCCTGTTCGTGTTCGTCCTAGCCGCGTACTACGTGTACGACGTCGAGATGATGTACAAGTCGGGCCAGACGGTCGGCAAGCGGGTGATGAAGCTCCGCGTGGTCCCGCTCGACCCGGCACTGCGACTGACCCGGGGTATGGCCGCCAAGCGCTGGCTGGTCCAATACGTGGGCGGCGCCGTCCTGCCGTTCTTCTGCTACCTCGACGGGCTCTGGCAGCTGTGGGACAAGCCGTACCTGCAGACACTGCACGACAAGTTCGCTCAGACCGTCGTGGTAAAGGTGTCGGCATGAGTTCCCTGCCCGCCGGCTGGTACAAGGATCCGGCCGACACCTCGACCCAGCGCTACTGGGACGGCGAAGGCTGGCTCGGCACGGCCATCCCGGCCGACGCGGTTCCGCCGGACGGGCCCCCGCAGCAAGAGCCGCCGGCCGTTCCGGAGCAGCCGCCGGCCGCGGCGCCGGGACCGTTCTCCAACCCGCCGCCCGGCGCTCCGGGCAAGCCGCCGGGCATTCCGGGCCAGTGGCCAGGCGTTCCGGGCCAGCCGTCAGGCATTCCGGGCCAGCCGCCGGGCGTTCCGGGCCAGCCGCCAGGCGTTGCGGGCCAGCCTCCGCAGGCCTGGGTCCCGCCGCAGGCGGGCGGAAGCGTCCCGCCGCAGCAAGGCTGGGGCGCGCCGCCGCCGGGCTGGACGCCCCCTCCGGGCTGGACCCCGCCGCCGGGCTGGGGTCCTCAGCAGGGCATGCCATTTCCTTTCCCGTACCCGGTGCAAGCCCGCCCGCATGGCTTCGCGCTCGCCGGCCTCGGATCGCGCCTCATGGCTCGCATCCTCGATATCCTCGCCGTGTTCGCGCTCAACGTGGTGGTGAACGGCTACTTCGCGTACCAGTTCGCGCAGGAGTTCGCGCCGATCTGGCGGGCCGCGATGGCCGATCCCTTCGCCGAGCAGCCGCAGCCGTCCGCGCGCATGGAGAGCCTGCTCTGGACCATGCTCATCGTCGCCACGCTGCTCTGGCTGCTCTATGAAGCGCCGTCCACGGCCAGCCGCGGCCAGACGCTCGGCAAACGGATCATGCACATCAAGGTGGTCCCGCTGGAGAGCACCGAACCGCTCGGCTTCGGCCGCGCGTTCCGGCGTTGGGCCCGGCTCGGCCTGTGGACGCCGCTCTGGGGCTGCGCCGGGCTGGGCTTCCTGCTGCAGCTCATCGACTCGGCGTCGCCGCTGTTCGACCCGCAGCTGCACCAGGCCTTGCACGACCGGACGGCGCGCACGGTGGTCGTTGCGCTGCCGCCGAACGACCGGCAGACCGTCGGCACCACTCACGGTGGCGGCTCCTCAGGAGGACAACCATGACCCGGCTGACCCGCGCCGACCTGGACGCGTTGCCCAGCTACGTACCCGGCCGTAACGTCGCCGATCTGGCCCGCGAGCTGGGCATCTCCGAGGCGATCAAGCTGGCCAGCAACGAAGTGCCGTTCGGGCCGCTGCCCGGCGTACCCGAGGCGATCGCGGAAGCGGTCGGCTCGTCGCACCGCTACCCGGACATGGGCGTGGTGCAGCTGCGGAACAAGCTCGCCGACCGGTACGGAGTGGACGCCGACCGCGTGGTGACCGGCTGCGGCTCGGTCGCGATGGCCGAGCATCTCGCGAAGGCGGCCTGCCTGCCCGGCGACGAGATCGTCTACTCGTGGCGGTCGTTCGAGGCGTACCCGATCATCTCGGCTGGCGTCGGCGCGACGAGCGTGCGCGTACCCAACACCGCCGGGCATGAGCACGACCTGGCCGCCATGGCGGCCGCGATCACGGACCGGACCCGGGTGGTGATGGTCTGTAACCCCAACAATCCGACGGGTACGAGCATCCGCCGCGACGAGATCGACCGCTTCCTGGCCGACGTGCCGTCAGACGTGCTGGTCGTACTCGACGAGGCGTACCGGGAGTTCGTCACGGACGATCAGGTCCCGGACGCCCTCGAGACTTACGGTGAGCGTCCCAACGTGGTCGTGCTCCGCACGATGTCCAAGGCCTGGGGTCTGGCCGGCCTGCGGGTCGGCTTCCTGGTCGGGCAGCCCGAGGTGGCGGCCGCGATCCGCAAGGTGGTCACGCCTTTCTCGACCAGCGTGGTCGCGCAGGCGGCGGCGATCGCCGCGCTGGACGCCGAGGACGAGGTCAGGCGGCGCTGCGCGCTGGTGGTCGCCGAGCGCGACCGGGTCACCGAGGCGTTGCGCAAGCTCTCCGTGGACGTGCCGACGAGCCAGGCAAACTTCGTCTGGCTGCCACTGGGCGATCGGTCCGCCGCGTTCGGCGCCGCGTGCGAGAGCCGCGGCGTGATCGTCCGAGCGTTCCAGCCCGACGGCGTACGGGTGACGATCGGCATGCCGGAGGAGAACGACGCATTCCTGGCGGCCGCGGAGGCGGCGCTCGGCTAATCCTCTCGTCCCCGGAGCCCGACGTCGGCCTCGTCACTGCCGGGTGGCTCCCGCGACCGTCACCTCGACGGCGAGGAGGCGGCCGGTGCGGGCACCGCTCATCACGGCCGTGTAGTCGGCGGCGTTGATGTACAGCGTCGGTTGCCCGGTTCCGCTGCTCAACGCGCAGGCGAAGGCGCCGCGGTCCAGGCCGACGGTCTGCAGTACCTGACCACCCTCGGCGACTCGTACGCACTGCGTGTTGGGCACGTCGGCGTACCAGACCGCGCCCTCCGCGTCGATGCAGATGCCGTCCGGCGCGGCGTCGTCGAGCCCGGCCCAGACGCGGCGGTTGGTCAGGTCACCGTCGGGCTCGATGTCGAACGCGGTGAGCCGGCTCGCGTACGACTCCGCGACGATCAGCGTGGCGTCGTCCGGCGTCACGGCCATGCCGTTGGGGAACATCACGCCGTCGGCGACCTGCCGGACCGGCCCGTCGGCCGGAGCCACCACGATGACGCCCGGCGCGGGCTCGCCGCCCGGAAAGTCGAAACCGATGTTGTTGACGTAGGCGTTGCCCCGGCCGTCCACGGCGATGTCGTTGTACGCGTGCGGCCCACCCAGCTCGGTCAGGTCGGCGTGAGTGACCAGCGAGCCGTCCGGCTCCTGCCGCAGGAGCAGCCGCTGCGCCCCGGCGATCACGAGTGGACGCCCGTCGGGAAGCCAGTCGATGCAGAACGGCATCCCCTGGATCCGCGCGACCACGTCGGGCTTACCGCCTTCGTCCAGGACGATGACTTCACCGGCGCCCCAGTCGCAGAACCAGACCCGCCCGTCGTGCCATCGGGTCGATTCGCCCAGCACGATGTCGTCCAGCAGTACCCGCGGCTCGGCCATCCGCCAAGCCTAAAGCGCGGACGCGATGATGACCGTTTCCACGGTGAAGTAGTGGTGGACCGACGCCGGAGCCGGATCGTCGAGGCGCTCGACCGCCACGTACCCGTCCGCGACCTGCCACAGGCCCGGCGTCCAGGTCGTCTTCTCGGTACCTACGGCTAGCGCGAACGCCGACCGCACCGCGCCGGTCCGGGCGTCCAGGCTGACCAGCTCGCGAGTGCTCGTCAGCAGATGGACGGCGCCGCGCGTGGCGCCCAGCACGGTAACCGTCTGTCCCGGCGGCGCGGACCAGCGCCATGCCTCGGCGCCGGTCAGCGACCCCAGGGCGAGCACCGCGCCGCCGGAGACGGACAGGGCCAGTCCGGCGGCGAGGACGTTCCCGGCCGCGTCCAGGTTCGGCGCCCGGACCGGGTACGCGCCGGACGCCAGCCAGGCTCGCCCCACGGCTGCACGCAGACCGGCGCACCCGGAACGGGCGGCATCGCAGGCGAGCGGCGCGTATGGCCCGGGCGGCCACCCGGGAAGATGCGCTCCGGTCGCGGCCTCGTAGACGGCGCCGCCACAGGCGAACTGGCCGCCGGCCGTGGTGAAGCCGGCGGAGCCGCAGTCGGCGGTCGTCTGGGCTCGCCACCGCACGGCGCCGGTGGCGGCGGCGTACGCGGCGATCCGCCGGCCGCCGGCCGCCAGGACCGTGTCGCCGGCTGTGTAGAGCCCGGGCGGGGCCCAAACGGTCGCCGCTCCGGTCCGGTCCCCGACGTAGCCGCCGGCCGGCGGACCGGCGGCGCGCCAGGCGATGCCCCCGGTGCGGCCGTCGATCGCCACGAGCTTCCCGTCGGACCACCGCGTTACCACCGTGCCGCCGACCGCGACCACGCCGTTCACCTGCGCGGGCCAGCGCCGATAGGACCACCGCGGCGTGTACGACGTCTTGGCGTCGACCGGTGCATCCGCGCGCACCTGGCGCTTCGCGGCGAAGACCCGGATCCGGCCCTCGACGATCAACGGCGCGGCCGCCGTCCTGCCGGTGACGCCGGGCTCATGGGCTGCCGGGGCCGGGTACGGATCGGTGGCCTGCGCCAACACCTCGGTCGGGGCGAACACCCGCCACACCACGAGACCGGCGGCGGCCAGCAGGACGGCCGCGGCGAGGAGGACACCAAGCCGCCGGACAATCATTGCCGGACCCTAACTGAGCCACGTGAGGCCAGCCAGCCCGCGAGCACCGGGTCTAAGGCGCGAGCCGCCGAGCGAAGCGAGGCCAATTATGCGGCGGCGGCCAAATCGTCCAGGTCGCGGCGCAGCGCGCCCTCGACGGTACGGGCGGCCAGGCCCCCGAAGACCAGCGCCAGAAGGCGACCGGCCGGAGCCGTCGGCGTGCCGTCCTGTACGACCGTGACCATCGTGCCGCCGCGGTGCCGTCCCTCGATCACCGGCACGAACGTGTACGTCATCCGGTAGTCGGCGCCGATACCGGGCGACGCCACCACGAAACGCTCCGGGATGGCGCACTCGCGTACCCGGAACTCCTCGGTGATCTCCGCGCCGTCGGCCATCGTGCGGGTCTCGCGCCACACCGTCCCGGCGCCGAACGGGCCCGGAGTCAGCATCTCGACGCGCGTCACGGTCGACAGC
>JBKOWB010000117.1:0-4945 GCA_046724195.1 Actinomycetota bacterium | reverse complement strand
CCGCCGACGTCACCGACGAGGCACAGGTGGCCGCGGCGCTGCGGCAGGCCGTGCTGGCGTTCGGCGGCGTCGACCTCGTGGTCAACAACGCCGGGCTGTCGCTGTCCCGGCCGCTGCTGGAGACCACCGAGGCCGATTGGGACCTGCAGCACGACGTCATGGCGAAGGGCTCGTTCCTGGTCTCCCGGGAGGCGGCCCGGGTGATGATTGCGCAGGGCATGGGCGGCGACATCGTCTACATCTCCAGCAAGAACTCCCTGTTCGCGGGCCCCAACAACATCGCGTACGGCGCCGTCAAGGCGGACCAGGCGCACCAGGTGCGCCTGCTCGCCGCCGAGCTCGGCGGCCACGGCGTCCGGGTCAACGGCATCAACCCCGACGGTGTGGTACGCGGCTCCGGCATCTTCGCCGGCGGGTGGGGCGCCCAACGCGCCGCGGTGTACGGGGTACCCGAGGAGAAGCTCGGCGAGTTCTACGCCCAGCGGACGCTGCTCAAGCGCGAGGTCCTGCCGGAGCATGTGGCGAACGCGGTCTTCGTGCTCACCGGCGGAGAGCTGTCCCGGACCACGGGGTTGCACATCCCCGTGGACGCCGGCGTCGCGGCCGCGTTCCTCCGATGACCAGCTTCGCCGCTGTCGACCTCGGCGCGTCCAGCGGGCGCGTCATGGTCGGCCGCGTCGAACCCGGGTCCCTGTCCCTGGAACGGGCGCACCGGTTCGCCAACGAGCCGGTGCGCGTGGGCGGCACGCTGCACTGGGACATCCTGTCGCTGTACCGCGGCGTGCTCGACGGACTCCGCTCCGCCGGGCCGGTAACCAGCATCGGCATCGACTCGTGGGCGGTCGACTACGGGTTGATCGACGCGTCCGGCGCGTTGCTCGGCAACCCCGTGCACTACCGCGACTCGCGCACCGACGGGGTCGCGGAACGGGTGGCGGCGACGATCGGCGAGGACAAACTGTACGCGATGACCGGGCTGCAGCGGCAGCCGTTCAACACGCTGTACCAGCTGGTGGCGGCCGCCGGAACGCCGGTCATGGAGGTCGCCCAGCAGCTCCTGCTGATTCCCGACCTCATCGCGTACTGGCTCACCGGCGAGCTGGGCACCGAGGTGACCAACGCGTCTACCACGCAGCTGCTGGACCTCCGCACCGGGGAGTGGGCGGCGCCGCTCATGGCGGAGTTCGGCATCCGGGCCGCACTCTTCCCGCCGCTACGCCAGCCCGGCACAGTGATCGGCCCGGTGCTGGCGGATCTCGGCGTTCCCGACAATCCCGACGTGGTCGCCGTGGGCTCGCACGACACCGCGTCGGCGGTCGTCGGCGTGCCCGCCGCGTCCGAGCAGTTCGCGTATATCTCGTGCGGAACCTGGTCGCTCGTCGGCGTCGAGCGCGACGCACCCCTGCTGTTCGAGGCGTCGCGGCGGGCCAACTTCACCAACGAGGGCGGCGTCGACGGTACGATCCGGTACCTGCGCAACGTCATGGGCCTGTGGCCGCTGCAGGAATTCATGCGGACGACGGGCCAAACCGACGTGGCCGCACTCCTGCGGGAGGCGGCCCGCGAGCCCGCGTTCGCGGCCGTCATCGATCTGGACGACCCCGCGTTCCTGCCGCCCGGGGACATGTCCGCACGCATCGCCGCCGCGTGCCGCACGTCTGGCCAGCGCGTGCCGTCGACGCCCGCGGCGACGGCCCGGTGCATCGTGGACAGCCTCGCGCTCGCGCACCGGCGCGCGGTCCGCGAGGCCCAGGAGCTCTCCGGACGCCACGTCGACGCCGTGCACATCGTCGGCGGCGGCGCGCTCAACGCGCTGCTCTGCCAGCTGACCGCCGATGCCTGCGGCCTGCCCGTGCTGGCCGGCCCGGTCGAGGCCACCGCGCTCGGCAACATCCTCGTGCAGGCCCGGGCGGCCGGGACGATCGGCGGCGGACTCGACGCGCTGCGCGGGCTCCTGCGAGAGACTCAGGAGATCGTGCGGTACGCGCCGAGCGGCGACCCGGCCGCCTGGCGCTCCGCCGAGCGACGCCTGGGGGTGTAGATGCGCATCGCGCTGTTCGTGACTTGCCTCGCGGACACGATGTTCCCGGAGGCCGCCAAGGCGACCGTGACTCTGCTGGAACGGCTCGGCCACGAGGTCGTCTTTCCGGTGGAACAGACCTGTTGCGGCCAGATGCACATCAACACGGGCTACCAGAAGGACGCGTTGCCCCTGGTGCGACGGCACGTACGGACCTTCGCCCCCTACGACGTCATCGTGGCGCCGTCCGGCTCGTGCGTGGGTTCGGTGCGGCACCAGCACGCGATGGTGGCGTCCTCGGCCGGCGACACCGGCCTGGCGGCTCGCGCCGCGGACGTGGCGTCGCGGACATACGAGCTGTCCGAGTTGCTCGTCGACGTGCTCGGCGTCGAGGACGTGGGGGCGTACTACCCGCATCGGGTCACCTACCACCCGACCTGCCACTCGCTGCGGGTATTGCGGGTCGGTGACAAGCCGCTGCGGCTGCTGCGCCAGGTCCGGGGGCTCGACCTGGTCGAGCTGCCCGCCGCGGAGCAATGCTGCGGGTTCGGCGGCACGTTCGCGGTGAAGAACGCGGACACGTCCACCGCGATGCTGGCCGACAAGATGCGGCACGTGCTCGACACCGGCGCGGACGTCTGCACCGCCGGGGACGCGTCCTGCCTCATGCACATCGGCGGCGGCCTGTCCCGGCTGCGGACCGGCGTACGCACGGTCCACCTGGCGGAGATCCTCGCCTCGACCGAGCACGCCGCGAGGCCGCGAGGGCACGAGACGGAGCCCGCGGCGGGGCCGCGAGGGCATGACCTGAGGAGACGATGACATGAGCACGTTCCTCGGGATGCCGGCCACCGCGCCACGGGGCGTGGGCCATCTGCGCGGTACCGAGCCGTTCCCGGCCGCCGCCCGCAAGGCTCTCGCGGATCCTCAGCTGCGCCGCAACCTGAAACACGCCACCACGACGATCCGCGAGAAGTCCGGCAAGGTCATCGCGGAACTGCCGGACTGGCAACAGCTGCGCGACGCCGGCTCGGCGGTGAAGGCGGACACCATGGCCCGCCTGCCCGAGCTGCTCGAAGAGCTCGAGGCCGCGGTGATCTCGGCCGGCGGCGTCGTGCATTGGGCCGCGGACGCCAACGAGGCCAACGCCATCGTCACTGAGCTCGTGAGGGCCACCGGGCATGACCGGGTCATCAAGGTGAAGTCGATGGCGACCCAGGAGATCGGCCTCAACGAGGCGCTCGAGGCCGCGGGCATCGAGCCGGTCGAGACCGACCTGGCCGAGCTCATCGTGCAGCTCGGCCACGACGAACCCAGTCACATCCTGGTTCCCGCGATCCACCGGAACCGCTCGGAGATCCGCGAGATCTTCCTGCGCGAGATGCCCGGCGTCGATCCGGCGCTGACCGACGACCCGCCGGTGCTCGCCGCGGCCGCCCGCCGCTACCTCCGGGAGACGTTCCTCAGCACCAAGGTCGCGGTCTCGGGCGCCAACTTCGGGGTCGCCGAGACCGGCACGCTCGCCGTGGTCGAGTCCGAGGGCAACGGGCGGATGTGCCTGACGCTGCCCGAGACGCTGATCACCGTCATGGGCATCGAGAAGGTCGTGCCGACGTGGCGGGACCTCGAGGTGTTCCTGCAGCTGCTGCCGCGGGCGTCGACCGGCGAGCGGATGAACCCGTACACGTCGATGTGGACCGGGGTCACGCCGGGGGACGGACCGCAGGACTTCCACCTAGTGTTGCTCGACAATGGACGGACTGCGGTGCTCGCCGACGAGATCGGGCGGCAGGCGCTGCACTGCATCCGCTGCTCGGCATGCCTCAACGTGTGCCCGGTCTACGAGCGGACCGGCGGGCACGCGTACGGATCGGTGTATCCGGGACCCATCGGGGCGGTGCTGTCGCCGCAGCTCACCGGCGTGGAGGACAACGCGTCCCTGCCGTACGCGTCGTCGCTCTGCGGTGCCTGTTTCGACGCCTGTCCCGTGAAGATCGACATCCCGTCGATCCTGGTGCACTTGCGCACCGAACACGTGGAGGCGCAGAGGCGGCCGACGCCGGAGTCGATCGCGATGGCGGCGGCCGCGTACACGATGGACCGTCCCCGGCTGTACGCGGCCGCGCAGCGCGCTACCCGGCTCAGCCGGCTCGCGGGCCGGCGCGGCCGTGGCCTGCCGCCGCCGCTTAACGGCTGGACCGCGAGCCGCGACCTTCCCGACCCGCCGGAGCAGACGTTCCGCGATTGGTGGGCGCGGCGATGAGCGCGCGGGACGTGGTGCTCGGCCGGATCCGGGCCGCCTTGGCGGGCACGACGAAGCCCGGCGAGGTGCCGCGCGACTACCGGCGGGTGTTCGGCGCGCCGGACCTGGACCTGCTGGTGGAGCGGCTCACGGACTACCGCGCGGCGGTGCACCGGACCGCCGACGTCGCCGGCACCGTGGCCCAGATCCTGCCCCGGGACGCCACTGCGGTCGTACCCCCGAATCTGCCGCCCGGATGGCTGCCACCGGCGGTCGAGGCCCTGCCCGACGACGGTCTGGACGCCGCCCGCATCGCGGCGGCCGACGGCGTCGTCACGGCCGCCGCCGTGGCCGTCGCCGAGACCGGGACGATCGTGCTGGACGGTTCGCCCGACCAGGGGCGCCGCATCATCACGCTCCTGCCCGACCTGCACATCTGCGTGCTGCGACCGGAGCAGGTGGTGGCGTCCATACCGGAGGCGCTGGCGCGGCTGGACCCGCGGCGGCCGCTCACCTGGATCAGCGGGCCGTCGGCGACCAGCGACATCGAGCTCAACCGGGTCGAGGGCGTCCACGGCCCGCGCAACCTGCACGTCATCCTCATCGAGCCCGCCGGCCCGGCCTGAGCGTCAGACGCCGGCGAGCCTGCGGTGCGACGGCCGCAGGTAGACGACCCACGTCAC
>JBKOWB010000290.1:0-6521 GCA_046724195.1 Actinomycetota bacterium | reverse complement strand
ACGAAGTGGTCGTACCCCTCGTGGTGATCTCCGAGCTGGAGGGCAAACGCCACCACCCTGAACTGGGCTGGTTCGCTCGTCAGGCCCTGCGGATGCTCGATGAACTGCGCATCAAGCACGGTCGGCTGGACCAGCCGGTCCTCTGTAACGACGAGGGCGGCACCCTGCGCGTGGAGCTCAATCACGCCGACCAGAGTGTCCTGCCGCATGGATTCCGCAACGACTCCAACGACACCCGGATCCTGTCGGTGGCGCTGGGCCTGGCCGCGGAAGGCCGCGACGTCACGATGGTCAGCAAGGACATGCCGTTGCGGGTGAAGGCGGCTTCGGTGGGCCTCACCGCCGACGAGTACCGCCATGGCCAGGCGAGCGACCCGACCTGGACCGGCATGTCCGACCTCACGCTCACCGAGGAGCAGGTGAGCCGGCTGTACGCGGGCGAGGAACTGGAGTTGGAGGACGCGGAGAACCTGCCCTGCCACACCGGCCTCGTCGTGCACTCGCCCAAGGGCTCGGCATTGGGCAAGGTCAACCCCGACAAGACCGTACGGCTGGTCCGCGGCGACCGGGAGGCGTTCGGCATCCGCGGGCGCTCCGCCGAGCAGCGGATCGCCCTGGACCTGTTGCTGGACGAGTCGATCGGCATCGTGTCTCTGGGCGGCCGCGCCGGTACCGGCAAGTCGGCGCTGGCCCTCTGCGCCGGCCTCGAGGCGACGATGGAGCGCAACCGGCACAAGAAGGTGGTCGTGTTCCGCCCGCTGTACGCCGTCGGCGGCCAAGAGCTCGGCTACCTGCCCGGCAGCGAGTCCGAGAAGATGTCGCCCTGGGCCCAGGCGGTGTTCGACACGCTCGGTGCGGTGGTGCACGGCAACGTCATGGAGGAGGTCCTGGCGCGCGGGATGCTGGAGGTGCTGCCGCTGACCCACATCCGTGGCCGGAGCCTGCACGACGCCTTCGTGATCGTGGACGAGGCGCAGTCGCTGGAACGCAATGTCCTGCTGACCGTCCTGTCCCGGATCGGGCAAGGCTCGCGGGTCGTACTGACCCACGACGTGGCCCAGCGCGACAACCTCCGGGTGGGCCGGCACGACGGCGTGACGGCGGTGATCGAGGCGCTCAAGGGGCATCCGATCTTCGCCCATGTGACGTTGACTCGGTCAGAACGGTCACCGATTGCCGAAGTGGTCACGGACCTGTTGGAGGACATCCCTCACTGAGGTGACCTCCAGGGAGTGAATTTGGTCGATTTGAAGGCAAAGGCCGTGTGATCCATTTCACATCGGCGCGCCGCCGTTTCACATCGACTTCACGGTGCGCCATGGTGTCTGGCGAGCACCATGGCGTGGCCTACCTCGTCGGAGATCGACTTCACGGCCACCGCCTCGATCGAAACTGATCGAGGCGTCGGCCCGGAGGGGTCGAGGTGCTCGCGGTACGGGTAACGCCGGATCCGATCCCGGTGACGCCGTGCCGCGTCATTGCCCCCGACGAAGGGATACTTCGTGAATCGGCTCTGGAGCCGGGTCGGAGTCCGTGCAACAGCCGTTGGCCTGCTCGTTCTGGGGGTTGCCGGCGGCGTCTACCTCGGACACGGCAAGGAAGTCCAGCAGCAGAGTGCCGAAGCGCAACTCGTCGTCCAGTCAGACGCGGACGAAATGCAGCTGCTGAAGCAACGTCAGAGCGAACACGCGGCGGCACGCGCGTGGCAGCGCCAGGCGGAGGGTGATGCGGCCGCCAAGGCAGCCACCGAGGCTAAGGCCGCGGCGAGCCGGGCCCGCGCGCTCGAGAAGAAGGCGATCGCCAAGCGCGAAGCCGACAAGCAGGCGGCCGCGGCGAAGAAGGCCGCGACGTCCTCGGGCAAGACCGTGCCGTACACCGGTCCTATCCCGACGTCCTGTAAGGAGTACAGCGGCAACCGGGCCATCGGTTGCTCGCTGATGCTGGACGCCGGCTTCAAGATCGACCAGTTCCCCTGCCTGGACAGGCTCTGGAAGAGGGAGAGCGGCTGGAACCACCGCGCCTCCAATTCCAGCACGGGCGCGTACGGCATCCCGCAAGCGTTGCCGGGCGTCAAGATGGAGAAGTTCGGCTCCGACTGGAGGACGAACCCGGCCACGCAGATCAAGTGGGGCCTCGACTACATCGAGGGCCGGTACGGCGACCCGTGTGGCGCGTGGTCGCATTCCCAGAGCACCGGCTGGTACTAATCGCCAGGTAACGGGGTACACACTCTTCGTGTACCCCGTTACCTGCATGTGGACGGTGCAGACCGGGTGCACCGACCTGGAACACTTGAGCGCGTGACCTATGGCGACGAACGGGAGCGGGCGGCCGCCCGGTTCGGCACAGAAGCGTTCTACGCCTCGCTCGGCCGGGCGTTCGTGACCATGTGCGCGGTGATCCCCGTGCTCTTCCTCATCGAGGCGATCGACCAGGCCTCCGGCGCCGGCCACCTCGACGTCGCCGGCGGCATCATCCCGCGCCGCATAGACGGCCTCGACGGCGTGCTGTTCAGCCCGTTCCTGCACGGCGGCTGGGAACACCTCTACAGCAACGCCGTGCCGCTGATCCTGGTGGGCACGTTCGCGCTGGCCGGCGGCACCAGGCGCTTCATCTACTCCACGGCCGTCATCATGGCGGTCAGCGGGCTCGGCGTGTGGTTCCTCGGCGACCCGGGCAGCGTCGTGGTCGGCGCCAGCGGCGTCATCTTCGGTTACCTGGGGCTGCTCTTCGCGCGCGGCTTCGTCGAGCGCAGCTGGTGGAACCTCGGCGTGGCCGCGTTCATCGGGCTGTTGTACTGGTACCAGCTCTACAACGTGCTCCCGACCAGCCAGCCGATCTCCTGGCAGGGTCATCTGCTCGGCCTGCTGGGTGGGCTGATCGCGGCCGTGCTGTTCCGGCGGCGCCGGGTACAGCCCGCCCGCTACGACGCCACGACGCTCACCGACCTCTGATCGCCGCTAGGCGAGTTCGATTTCCCCCGGCTGGGGAGCGACCGTGGGCAGGTGCCCGTCGAAATCGACGGCGGAGTAGAGCGCGAGCTTCTCCAGCCGGTGGTACGAGTCGATGACCCGGATCGTGCCGCTCTTGGAACGCATGACGATCGACTGGGTGTGCGCGCCGCCGGCCCGGTAGCGCACGCCCCTGAGCAGGTCGCCCGACGTTACGCCGGTGGCCACGAAGAAGCAGTTGTCGCCGGTGACCAGATCATCGGTGGTCAGTACCCGGTCGAGGTCGTGGCCGCCGCTGACGGCCTTCTCCCGCTCCGCCTCGTCCCGCGGCCACAGCTTTGCCTGGATCATGCCACCGAGGCACTTGAGCGCGCACGCCGCGATGATGCCCTCGGGCGTACCGCCGATGCCCATCAGCACATCGACCTCCGACTCGGTGCGCGCCGCCGAGATGGCTCCAGCGATGTCGCCGTCGGAGATGAACTTGATGTTCGCGCCGGCCGCCCGGACCTCCGCCACCAGCGGTTCGTGCCGGGGCCGGTCGAGGATGCAGACGGTCACGTCGGAGACGCTGGAGCGCTTGGCCTTGGCGATGCGGCGCAGGTTCTCCGACGCGCCCGCGTTGATGTCGATGACGTCGGCACAGTCGGGCCCGACCGCGATCTTCTCCATGTAGAACACGGCGCTCGGGTCGAACATCGCACCTCGCTCGGCGACGGCCAGCACGGCCACGGCACCGGGCATGCCCTTGCTCATCAACGTGGTGCCGTCGACCGGATCGACCGCCACGTCCACCTCGGGGCCGGTGCCGTCGCCGACATGCTCGCCGTTGTACAGCATCGGGGCGTTGTCCTTCTCGCCCTCTCCGATCACCACGACACCGCGCATCTGGATCGAGTTGATGAGCTTTCGCATGGCGTCGACGGCCGCCCCGTCGCCACCTTCCTTGTCGCCGCGCCCTATCCACCGGCCGGCCGCCATGGCGGCGGCCTCGGTGACGCGGACCAGGTCGAGGGCGATGTTGCGGTCGAGATCCTGGGGAACCCGAGCGGGCATGGAGGCCTCCTCGCGACGTTGCGGGGTGTGGTTACTCGATCCTCACATGGGTACGGGCGCAAAGTCCTGTGTCAAGGACATGGTTAACAATGGGCGAGTGGAACCCGCTCCAGCGTCACTCGGTAAGCGCGGCGGTCGTACGCCACGGGACATGGCGCTCTCGCTGGCCGTGCTGCTCGTGCCGATCGCGTTGCTGCTCGTCTTCTACCGCGTCGTCCTCAACGGCGACGCCCCGGTGACCGTCGATCCCGGTCCCGCGATCGAGGAGGCCCAGTCGGCGGCGGTGTTCCCGGTGGCCGTACCCGGAGGCCTCGGTGCCGACTGGCACGTCTCGAGCGGGAAGTTCCAGCGCGGGGCGGACGGTGCGACGCTGCGGATCGGCTACGTCGACCCGGACGACAACGGCGTGCAGTTGATCGAGAGCAGCGTGCCGCCGGCCACGCTGCTGCCCGCGGAACTCAGCACGAAGGCGAAGCCGCTCGACACGTTCCGGGCGGACGCGCGTGCATGGCGGCTCTACGACGCCCGTCCCGGCGAGCAGGCGCTGGTCCTCGCGGAACAGAACCGCACGATCATCGTGGTCGGCAGGACCGATCCCAAGAACCTGGAGGCGCTCGCGTCGGCGCTGTCCTGAGCCGTCCCCGCTACTCCTCGGCGCGGGCCGCGCGGGCGGTCTCGATGCGTTCGCGGGCGCCGTCCAGCCAGCGCTGGCAGATGTCCGCGAGATGCTCGCCGCGCTCCCACAGCGCCAGCGAATCCTCTAGCGAGCTGCCGCCCGTCTCCAACCGTTCGACCACCGCGGCCAGCTCCGTGCGGGCCTGCTCGTAGGTCAACTTCTCGTCCGTCATTCCCGCTCCTGCACCGTGACCCGCAGCCCGCCCTCGGCAAGCCGTACCCGAAGGATGTCGTCGATTTTGACCTCGTCCGCCGCGCGCACGACGTGGCCGTCGCCGCGCTGCACGATGGCGTACCCGCGCTCGAGCGTCGCGGCCGGCGAGAGCGCCCGCAGCCGCGCGAGCGTGTGCCGCAGCTCGTCGTCGGCGCGGCGGAGACGCTGGTCCAGGCTGCGGGTCGCGCGGTCGCGCAGCGCGGCGACGTCGGCGGCCCGTTGGTCGACCAGCAGCACGGGCCGCGCCAGCGACGGCCGCGACCGCCACGCCTGGATCCGCTGCGCCTCACGGTCGATGAGCGTGATGACCGCGCGATCGAGCCGGCGCCGGGCGTGCTCGATGAGGCTGGTCTCCTCGGCGAGGTCGGGCACGATCCGCTTGGCCGCGTCGGTCGGGGTGGATGCGCGCACGTCGGCCACGTAGTCGACCAGCGGCGCGTCGGTCTCATGGCCGATCGCGCTGACCACCGGCGTGCGCGCCGCGAACACCGCCCGGCACAGCGCCTCGTCGGAGAACGGCAGCAGGTCCTCGACGCTGCCGCCGCCGCGGGCCAGCACGATCACGTCGACGGTGTCGTCGTTGTCGAGCACTTTGAGCGCGTCGATGATCTGTGGCACCGCGGTGACGCCCTGCACCGCCACGTTGATCACCCGGAATTGGACGGCGGGCCAGCGGCGGCGCGTGTTCATCAGCACGTCGCGCTCGGCGGCCGACGCCCGGCCGGTGATCAGGCCGATCCGCCGAGGCAGGAACGGCAGCCGGCGCTTGCGCTCCCGTGCGAACAGGCCCTCGGCGCCGAGCAGCTTCTTCAGCCGCTCCAGGCGGGCCAGCAGCTCGCCGAGGCCGACCTGGCGGATCTCGTCCGCACGCAGGCTGAGCGTGCCGCGGGCCGGATAGAACTCCGGCTTGGCGTGCAACGTGACCCGGGCACCCTCGGCCAGCTCCGGCGCGCCGGCATCGAGCACGTCGCGGTGCGCGGTGACGGTGAGGCTGAGGTCGGCCGACGGGTCGCGCAGCGTCAGGAAGACCACGGTTGATCCCGGCCGGCGGCTGATCTGGGCGACCTGCCCGTCAACCCACACCCAGCCGAGCTTGGCGATCCACGTGCCGAGCCGCTGACTCACCACGCGGACCGGCCACGGCTCGTCGGCGGTGCTCTTGGGCTCGGGCTGCGTCACCCGGCCAGCCTACTTACCGGGCCGGCAGCCTCACGCTCTTACCGGGCCGGACCGGCAGCCTCACGTCGAGCTCGCCGCGGCCGGCCGCACCGGCTCGCCGCCAAGCCATCGATAGCATCGACCGAGTATCGCTCGTGATCACCGCCGCGCCGGCGTGGCAGGCCTCCCGGTTTGTGGCGGGCGTCGCACCGGAGCGACGGGCGGAGCGTGCCACGTACCATGGCGGGGTGACGGAAACTCGGAAGCGAGTACTGCTGGCCAAGCCGCGGGGATACTGCGCCGGCGTCGACCGCGCGGTGCAGACGGTCGAGGAGGCACTCGAGCTGTACGGCGCTCCGGTCTACGTGCGCAAGCAGATCGTGCACAACAAGCATGTGGTGAGCACGCTGGAGAGCCGCGGCGCGATCTTCGTGGAGGAGAACGAAGAGGTCCCCGAGGGGTCGACC
>JBKOWB010000070.1:0-3963 GCA_046724195.1 Actinomycetota bacterium | reverse complement strand
CGTTCTGCTGGCCCTTGTCGCCCGACACCTCCGCTTCGGCCGCCCTTACCTGGGCATTGATCTGCTCCGCCTCGCGGGCGGCCGACTCGGCCGCCTCTTCGGCCTCCCGCTCGACGCCCGCGTCCACCCGCGCGGACGGCAGGTCGCCGACCATGTCGGCGAGGCCGCCCAGCGCGCCGCCCATGCCCTCCAGCGCCTTGGTCAGCTCGGTCGGCACGATCCACACCTTGTTGGCCGAGCCGTTGGCGATCTGCGGCAGCGCCTGCAGGTACTGGTACGCCAGCACCTTCTGGCTCGGGTTGGCCTCGTGGATGGCGTTGAAGACCGTCCGGACGGCCTTCGCCTGGCCTTCGGCCGTAAGGATCCGGGCCTGCCGGTCGCCATCGGCTCGCAGTACCGCGGCCTGCTTCTCACCCTCGGCCGTCAGGATCTGTGCCTGCTTGTGGCCCTCGGCGTTGAGGATCGTGGCGCGGCGCTCCCGCTCGGCGCGCATCTGCTTCTCCATGGAGTCGCGGATGCTCGGCGGCGGCTCGATCGCCTTGATCTCGACGCGGGTGACCTTGATTCCCCACCGGCCGGTGGTCTCGTCGAGCACGCTCGACAGATGCCGGTTGATCTCGTCGCGGCTGGTCAGCGCGCGCTCCAGGTCCATCGAACCGATCACGTTCCGCAGCGTGGTGACCGTGAGCTGCTCGATGGCCTGCAGGAAGTTCGAGATCTCGTACGTGGCCCGGACCGGATCGACGACCTTGAAGTAGAGAACCGTGTCGATCGAGACGACCAGGTTGTCGGAGGTGATCACCGGCTGCGGCGGGAAGCTGACCACCTGCTCGCGCATGTCCACCTTGGTCCGGACGGCGTCGACGAACGGCACCAGCAGGTTCAGGCCCGGCGACAGGGTCCGCTTGTACTTGCCGAGCCGCTCGACGACGTCCATCCGCTGCTGCGGAACGATCCGCACGGACCTGTACACAGTGATCACCGCGAACAACGCGATCACCAGGACCAGCAGACCGATGACAAGTTCCATGGTGCCTCTCTCTATATGTTGGGCATGTCGTCACGCCACACGATCGCGGTGGCGCCTCGAACCCTGAGCACCCGGACGCGTTCGCCGGGCAGATACTTCTCGTTACCGTCGAATGATCGCGCCTGCCACAGCTCCCCGTCGATCTTGATCATCCCACTGTCGGCGTTGACCTCTTCCAGGACCATGCCGTGCGACCCTTCCATCGCCTCCAGCCCGAACGGCGTCTCGCCCGCCTCTAGTGCGGACCGGGCGTGCCGGATGATGATCGGCCGGATCGCCCCGACGGAGAGCCCGGACACGAGGGCGAACACGATGACCTGAAGCAGGAGCGGAGCGCCGAGAGCGGCGGCGCCGGCGGCCGCGAGCGCCCCGGCGGCGAACATGATGACGAGGAGGGTCGCGGTGAAGGCCTCGCCGATCGCTAAGGCGATCGCGAGCACGATCCACAGGACAGCTTCCACATACCGATCGTGACACGTCCTGGCACTCCCGGCGATAACGGAACGCGCGTAGCCATGTCACCCACGCATAGATAGTCAGACAGTTGTCCCCCGTTAGGAGGCTCACCGTGCCGCTGCTCCCCGAAACCGGCCGTCGGGTGAACGAAATCGCCGCCCGCGCGCAGTCCGCCGGGCGCGTGCCGTCGCTGGCGCTGGCCGTCGTCCGGGACCGCGCGCTGCTGCACTTCGCGGGCGTCGGCGAGCAGCCGCGACCGGACCCGGAGATCCAGTACCGGCTCGGGTCGATCACCAAGACGATGACCGCCACCGTGGTCATGCAGCTGCGCGACGAGGGCTTCTTCGCCCTGGACGACCTGCTCTACCGGCACCTTCCCGGCACGCCGGTCGGCGGCGTCACGGTGCGCCAGCTGCTCGGGCACGTCTCCGGCCTGCAGCGCGAACCGGACGGCACCTGGTGGGAGCGCTCCACCGGCGGGGATGTGGACCAGCTCCTGGCGGAGCTGGCCTTCGACAAGCTCGCCGGGCCGCCGTTCCGGACCTATCACTACTCCAATCTCGCGTACGGGCTGCTGGGCGCCGTCCTGCAACGGGTCACCGGCGAGTCCTGGGCGGATCTCGTCGGCAAGCGGGTGCTGGACCCGCTCGGGATGAATCGGACCACGTACCACCCGGTGGAGCCGTTCGCCCGTGGCTACGTGGTCCATCCGCTGTACGGCAGCCTGCATGAGGAGCCACGCCTGGACGCGGGCGCGATGGCACCGGCCGGGCAGCTCTGGTCGACGGTCACCGACATGGTCGAGTGGGCCGCGTTCCTGGCCGATCCCGCGCCGGCCGTACTCAGCAGGGACACCGTCGACGAGATGTGCGCGCCGGTCGTCATCGCCGACGACACGTGGACGTCGGGGCACGGGCTCGGGCCACAGCTGTACCGGGTCGGCGAGCGGGTGTTCGTCGGGCACGGCGGATCCATGCCCGGATACGTGGCCCAGCTCGTCGTGCACCGGCCCAGCCGTACCGGCGTGATCGCGTTCGCCAACGCGTACGGGCTGCGCGGCACCCACATCCAGCGGGTGGCGCTGGACGCGCTGACGGGCGTACTGGACCTGGAACCGGCGCCCACCGAACCGTGGCGCCCCTCGCACCCGCCCGAGGGCGACGCCGCCGAGCTGTGCGGGCGCTGGTGGTGGATGGGCCGCGAGTACGAGGTGACGGCGGACGGCGTGGATCTCGTGATGACCTGCCTGACCGTGCCTTTGCTGCCGTGGCGCTTCGTCCGCGAGGCGCCGGACCGGTGGCGCGGCCGCTCGGGCATGAACGACCGCGAGGTGCTGACGGTGGTGCGCGACGGCAGCGGCGCAGTGGAAAAGCTCGACATCGCGACGTTCGTCTTCGCCCGCGACCCGGAGCACCTGGCCTGAGCGGCGCCTAGTCGATATCGGTCACGAAGTCGATCAAGCGTTCCATCGAGTTGATCAACGGCGTCTCCACGTCCCGATAACTGTCGACCGACGCGAGGATCCGGCGCCACATCTCGGCCGGCCCGGCGACGCCGGCGACGGCGCAGACGCCCTCCTTCCAGGGCCGGCCGGGCGGGACCACCGGCCACGCCGCCAGGCCGACGCGTTCGGGCCGCACGGCCTGCCAGACGTCGACGTAGGGATGCCCGGTGACGAGCACGTACTCGCTGTCGACCGCCGCGACGATCTTGCTCTCCTTCGACCCGGGCACCAGATGGTCGACCAGCACGCCCAGGCGGCGGCGCGGCCCGGGCTGAAAGGCACGCACCTCGGTCGCGAGCGCGTCGATGCCGTCCAGCGGCTCGACCACGACGCCCTCGATGCGCAGGTCGTCGCCCCAGATGCGTTCGACCAGCGCGGCGTCGTGGATGCCCTCGACCCAGATCCGGCTCGCCCGGGCCACCTGCGCCTTGACGCCGTCGATGGCCACCGAGCCCGACGCGGTCGTCCGCCGGCGCCGCGCCGGTTGATGGACCGGCTTGCGCAGCGTCACCACGTTGCCGTCGAGCAGGAACGCGCCCGGTGACAGCGGGAAGTTGCGGCGCTTGCCGTGCCGGTCCTCCAGCACCACGGCCCCCAGCTCGAATCCCACCACCGCACCGCAGAAGCCGGAGTCCACGTCCTCCACGACCAGGTCACGCTCGGCGTCCACCTCGGGCATCACGGGGCGGCGGCGCCAGTTTCCCGCGAGCACGTCGTCGGAATACATGTCCCGCACGGTAACCCGCGAGCGGTGACGCGGCGTTTCCGACGCTCCGGCCGAGACAAGCTCGCTCGACGGCACGTACCCTTGCCGCATGCACCCCGCAGTCAATGCGGCGACCCTGACGGCGCGCCGGTCCACCCGGTTCGTCGCGTGGGTGCGCGCCTGGCGCGCCGGGCTCGTCCCGTTCGACGAGCTGGCCGACGAGATCGCCGGCGACGAGGAGCACCTCGTCGCGGACGCTCCCGGCAC
>JBKOWB010000147.1:0-2854 GCA_046724195.1 Actinomycetota bacterium | reverse complement strand
GTCGTCATGGTCACGCACGACTCCAACATCGTCAACCAGATGCGCCGTCGCGTCATCGAGATCGAGAGCGGCCGCATCGTCCGCGACCAGGCTCGTGGTGTGTACGGCTAGAGCCGAGCTCCGCCCTACCGATAGACCGTTCTTAGGCAAGACGCGGAGTCCCGGAAGGATCCCCCGATGCGTTTGAAGTACGTCTTCAACGAGGTCCTGGTTGGCCTGTGGCGCAATGTCACGATGACCGTCGCGATGATCATCACCCTGTCGGTCTCGCTGACCATGCTCGGTGCCAGCGTGCTCATGTACATGCAGGTCGACCGCATGAAGAACTTCTACTACGGGGAGATCGAGGTCTCGATCTTCCTGCGTGAGGACGTCACCGACGCGCAGAGCACAGCGATCAGCCAGGCGATCGATCAGAGCCCGCTGGTGGCGAGCAAGTCGTTCGAGAGCCGCGAGCAGGCGTTCGAGAAGTTCAAGGTGCTCTGGCGCGACTCGCCCGACTTCATCAAGTCGGTCGGGCCGGAGAGCCTCCCCGCGTCCTATCGGGTGAAGCTCAAGAACCCGGAGCAGTACAAGACGTTCGCGGCGCAGGTCCAAGGGCTGCCCGGCATCCAGGACATCGTCGATCAGCGGCAATTGCTCGACAAAGTGTTCAACATCTTCAACTCCATCCAGGTGATGGCGTTGGTGGTGGCCGCCTTCATGGCCTTGGCGGCGTTGTTGCTCGTCGGTAACACCATCCAGGTGGCCGCGTACAGCAAACGTCGCGAAGTCGCCGTCATGAAACTGGTCGGCGCATCGAACTGGTTCATCCAGGCACCATTCGTCCTCGAGGCGGTGGTCGCCGGCGTCATCGGTGCCATCCTGGGCTTCATCGCGCTCTTCGTCAGCAAGATCGTGCTCCTGGATGGCCGGTTGCAGGCGCTCACCAACGTGCTGACGCCCATCCCGAACGGCAACGTGTGGCTGATGTTGCCGCTGCTGGCGGTGGTCGGCGCCGGCGTCAGCGCGATCACGGCATGGATCACGCTGCGCTTCTACATCAAGGTCTGACATGCGTGACGACAGCGAGGGCCGCACGCGGCCCTCGCTGTCGTTGCGTATCTGCCCGCGTGCTCGTATCGAGGCACGAGTAAGATTGGAAGGTCCGGCGGAGACCGCCGGACCTTTTTCATGCAAGGAGTCGACATGCCACGCGAACAGGGGCGCAAGGTCGTGGCCTCGAACCGCAAGGCGCGCCACGACTACACGATCCTCGATACGTACGAGGCCGGCATGGCGCTCACCGGCACCGAAGTCAAGTCGCTGCGGGCCGGTCGGGCGTCGCTCGTCGACGCGTTCGGCCACGAGAGCAACGGCGAGATCTTCCTGCACGGCATGCACATCCCCGAGTACACCCAGGGCACATGGACCAACCACGAGCCCCGCCGGGTCCGGAAGCTGCTGCTCAAGAAGATCGAAATCCAGAGGCTGATCGGCAAGCTGCGCGAGGAGGGCCTCACGCTGGTACCGCTGTCGGTCTACTTCAACGATGGCTGGGCCAAGGTCGAGCTCGGGCTGGCCAGGGGCAAGAAGGCGTACGACAAGCGCCAGGACATGGCGGCCCGGGACGCGCAGCGGGAGATATCTCGGGCGATGGGCCGACGCAGCAAGGGCATGGATTGAGCTACGGTAGCGGCCGCACTGATCATGAAGCGGAGGGACGATGCCCGGCAAACACCATGCGTTACTCGATTTGCCGCTGCATCTCTCGCCGCGCCGCCGGCTGATCGTCGGGATCGCGCTGGCCCTGCTGGTGTTCGCCGCGATCGGTTTCCGGACCGGCGCGAGCAGGCATCGCCCTGCTCAGCCGATGCCGACCACGTCGCCGTCCCCTTCTGCCTCCGCCGAACCGTCGCCGTCCTCCGCGCTGAGCCGCTTCGCGCGGGTCGCTTCGCCATCCACCGTTTCGCCGTCCGCTTCGCCGTCCGCGCGGAGGACGCAGACGCCGGCGGCGGCTACCACGGCGCCATGCACCGTCCGGCAGTACGGGGGGTTCGGTCCGGGCGGGGGCTACCGCGCAGGAGCGGGATGCCCAGGGCAGGTGGCCGGCCCGGGTTACCCACCATTCGGCGGCGGTGGTGGGCCCGGCGGAGGGGGTTTCGGGGGTTTCGGACGCTAGATCGCTCCAGTGCGCTGATCAACTGCATCCTGGGATAGGGCACAATCTCGGCGGACCCCCACCCGCTCCTCGAAGGGATCGGCATCCTTGCCCGGCAAGCACACCACCTCGCGCCTCGACCGTGCCCGCTTGTCCGTAGTCCGCTGGGCTGCGCGATCTTGGAGTTCGGGACAGAGGCTTCTATGGCCCAAAGCCGGTCAACTTGGGGTCGTCAGGGGTGGGTGGGCCGCGATGGCCGTACTGCTGGCCGCCGCGGCGGTCGTGTGGTCGGTGGTGTGGATCGGGTCGTCCGTCGGCGCGCAGCCGGGACCCGTGTTGGTGGAGCCGCCTGTCCCGACGCCCGTGTCTTCGACGTCCACCACCTCGGCCGCGACTGCCGCCCCGGTCATGTCCAGCCCACGGGTCCGGCATACCACTCGACCTGCTTTACCCGTACCCGCGAAATCTCGTGTCACGATCAAGCCGGCGCCGCCGCCGCGGACCTCGCCCGCGGCGAAGGCCGCGCTAAGCGTGTCCTACGGGGTCAGGTCGAGCTGGGATACGGGCTTCATCGGCGCGGTGCAGGTGCGCAACGACAGCCAGACGCCGCAGAACTGGACGGTGACGGTGCGTTACGACGCATCGGACGGCGTGCGGATCACCCAAGCCTGGAACGGCACGCTGTCGCGCCAAGGCGACGTGACGATCTTCAGC
>JBKOWB010000294.1:0-7374 GCA_046724195.1 Actinomycetota bacterium | reverse complement strand
GGTCGCGCCACACCGGCGGCCGGGCACTCACCGTCCACTGGGGACCGTGGGCACCGGTCGGCAACCACCGCGGCATGGTGACCGTGGAGCTGACGGCGGAGTACGAGCGGCGTGGCATCGGGCTCATCGACCCGGAGGAAGGCGCGCTCAGCCTCCTCCGCGAGCTCGCCTGGGGCGATGCCGCAACGAGCTCAGTCGTGCTCACGGCATCGGGCTGGTAACCGGCAGATGGAAAAGATCGCGATCGTCGGGATGGCGGCGCTCTTCCCGGGCGCCGCCAACCTGGACCAATACTGGCAGAATCTGGTCGCCGGCCGGGACGCCATCACCGACGTTCCGGAGGATCGCTGGGACGCCGAGTTCTACGATCCCAGCCAGGCACACCGGCCCGACCGGGTCTACTGCCGGCGGGGCGGTTTCGTCGACGAGATCGCCACCTTCGAGCCGCTGAAGTTCGGCATGATGCCGACCTCGATCAGCGACATCGAACCGGATCAGCTGATCGCGCTGGAGGTGGCCGCGGCGGCGATCGCGGACGCCGGCGGCCCCGAGCGGCTGCCCGACGCCGACAGGATCGGGGTCATCCTCGGCCGCGGTGGTGTCCTCAGCCCGGCGCAGTCGCGGTACACCCAGCGCGTACGCATGTCCAACCAGGTCCTCAGCGTGCTGCGTGAGTTGCTCCCGCAGCTCGACGACCAGCAGCTCGAAAAGATCCGCGTGACCTTCGACGAGCGGCTCGGCAAGCATCAGCCGGAGGGCACGATCGGCCTGGTGCCCAACCTCGCGGCCTCCCGCGTCGCCAACCGGCTCAACCTGCGCGGTCCGGCATACACCATCGACGCGGCCTGTGCCTCCTCCCTGCTGGCCGTCGACCAGGCCGTCGCGGAACTGGCCGCGGGGCGGCTGGACGCGGTGCTGGCCGGCGGTGTCCACCATGTCCACGACATCAGCTTCTGGTCAGTGTTCAGTCAGCTCAGGGCGCTGTCCCAGCAGGGCGAGATCAGGCCGTTCGATGCCACGGCTGACGGTCTGCTCATCGGCGAGGGCACCGGCATCGTGGTGCTCAAACGACTCGCCGACGCCGAGCGCGCCGGTGACCGCGTCTATGCGGTGATCCGGGGCATCGGCACGTCCAGCGACGGCCGCTCGGCCAGCATGTTCAACCCGGCCAGCTCTGGGCAGGTCCTCGCGATCCGCCGGGCCTGGAAAGATGCGGGCCTTGATCCGACCGCCCGGGACGCGCTGGGTCTGATCGAGGCGCACGGGACCGCAACTCCGACAGGTGACGCGGCCGAGCTCGCCACCCTCGCCGAGGTCTTCGGCCCGCCGGACGGGGACGAGCGGATCGTCATCGGTTCGGTGAAGTCGATGATCGGGCACACCATGCCGGCCGCCGGCGTCGCCGGGCTGATCAAGGCCACCCTGGCCGTCCACAACGGAACGCTGCTGCCCACCCTGCACTGCGCCAACCCGCGCGCCGAGATGGCCCGGACCCGCTTCGCGCCGATCGCCGCCGCCCGGCCCTGGGAAAGCGAAGGGCCACGCCGGGCCGGGGTCAACGCCTTCGGCTTCGGCGGTATCAACGCTCACGTGATCATCGAGCAGTACACGCCGCCGGTTCCGGTCTCAGTCACCGAGCCCGACCGCGTCCTCTGGCTCGCCGCCCGCGATCACCAGGCCCTTGCGGCCATGCTGGATCAGGACGCCACCGAGCTGCGCCAACTGCCCAGTCCCACGGGTACCGGGCCGGCTCGCATCGGCATCGTGGACCCGACCGACCAGCGCATCGGCGTCGCTCGCACGATGGTCTCCCGAGGTCAGCCCTGGCGGGGCGGCCGGGACGTCTGGTTCACCCCGAAACCCCTGCTCGGTCCCGGCGGCAAGCTCGCCTTCGTCTTCCCGGGCCTGGAAGCGGAGTTCGCACCACGGGTCACCGACGTCGCCACCCATTTCGGGCTGCCCTACCAGGACTGGATACCGTCCGACCTTGGCCAGCACGGCACCGGGCTGGTCGAGGTCGGCCGGGTTCTCGATCATGCGCTGCGCGCGATGAACGTCCGGCCGGATGCTGTTGCCGGCCACAGCATCGGCGAGTGGACGGCCGCGGTGGTCACCGGTCAGATGAGCACTCAGGGCGTGGAGGCGTTCCTGCGGGTCTTCGATGCCGGCTCGGTGGAGGTCGCAGGCTATGCGTTCGCCGCGATCGCCGCGCCCGCGACCAGCATCACCCCATTGCTCGCCGACTATCCCGGCGTGCTGCTGTCGCACGACAACGCGCCGACGCAGTGCGTGGTTAACGGGCCCCGGCCGCAGGTGCGGCGGTTCGTCGACCAGCTCCGGGCCGACAAGGTGCTGTGCCAGCTGCTGCCTTTCCGGTCCGCGTTCCACACGCCGGTCTTCGCCGAAGGGCTGCAGGCCATCACCTCTGCCGTCGGCAAGTGGGAGGTGCACGCCACCGAGGTGCCCGTGTGGTCGGGCCTGCTCGCCGCGCCGTTCCCCGCCGATCCGGACGAGGTGAACGAGATCTTCGCCCGGCACATGGTCGAGCCGGTCCGGTTCCGCCAGACCGTGACGGCCATGTACGACGCCGGGATTCGGGTCTTCCTTCAGGTGGGCGCGGGCCAGCTGGCCTCGCTCATCGACGACATCCTGCGCGATCGTGAGCATCTCGCCGTGCCGGTCAACCTGTCGCGCCGGGACGGCCTCAACCAGCTGCGCCGGGTGGCGACCGCCCTCTGGGTGGACGGCGGTGATCCGGACCTCAGCGTGCTCGACCGGCCGGCCGTGGCCCACTCGGGCAGCAGCGTGGTCGCTCCGGCGGCCCGCCGCGGACCGGCCGTGAAGCTGAACCTGGGCGACCCGCTGGTGAAGCTCGGGCTCGGCGCCGCGGAGTCGCTCGGTGCTCCAGCCGCCCGACCACCACTCGATGACCATGCCCGCCATCAGGGGCTCACCGCCCTCGACCGGCTCGCCGTGCAGTCGAGTGCGGCCGCCGAGCTGGTCGCCCTGCTCGCCGAGACGGCCGACCACGCAGCCGAGGTGATCGACGCGGCCGGCCGGCCACGCACCAAGCCGGCGCCGGCCCGTGCCCCGGCGCCGGTCCGTGCCCCGGCCCCCGTACGTGCGGCGGCACCTGCGCCGACGCCGAAGTCGGACGTTCTCCTCACGTCGAGTCTGCCGGTCTCGATGGAGACCATGCCCTACCTGCTCGACCACTGCTTCTTCTTCCAGCCGGAGGACTGGCCGAACGTCGAGGACCGTCGGCCGGTCGTCCCCGCCACCACGATCGTGCAGTTCATGATGGACTTCGCCCAGCAGGCGGCGCCGGACAAGCGCGTGGTCGGCGTGCGGGAGGCGAAATTCAACCGCTGGCTGCTCGCCGTGCCCGCGGTCGAGGTGGACGTCACCGTGCGCCGGGTCGAGGCGGACGTCGTCGCTGTCGAGCTGGGCAAGTATGCCCGCGGCCTGGTCGACCTGGCCCCTACCTACCCGGCCGACGTACCCGAGCGCTGGGCCCACGACCCGGCGACCGAGCGGCCACCGACGACCAGCGCAGCCGAGATGTACGACGAGCGACTGATGTTCCACGGCCCGCAGTTCCAGGGCGTCACCGCCATACATGCCCTCGGCGACCGGCACGTCCGCGGCACAATCACCCAGCCCGCCGCGCCCGGTGCACTGCTGGACAACGCGCTGCAGACGATCGGGAACTGGCTGATCACCACGCAACCGCTGCGGACCGTGGCGCTGCCGGTGGAGCTGCAGCACATTTGCTTCTTCGGCCCGCCCCAGCCGGCGGGCACGGAGTTCGACACCGTGGCCCGGATCCGCTCCATCGACGACCGTGAGCTGGTCGCGGATCTGCAACTGCGGCTCGGCGGCCGGGTGTGGGCACAGGTCGAGGGTGCCGTCGACCGGCGCTTCGACACCGACCCGGCGACCCGCCCGGCGGAGCGTTTCCCGGACAGGTATTCCATGTCGGTCCGGCAGGAGGGCGGCTGGACGGTTGCTTTCGACCGCTGGAACGACCCCGTCACCCGTGGCATGACCGCGTTCAGCATCCTCGGTGCCGAAGCGAACGCCGAGTACGAGCAGATGGCGCCCGCTCGGCGCAGGCAGTGGCTGCTCGGCCGGATCGCCGCGAAGGACGCGGTTCGCTTCCAGCAGTGGGACGCCGGACACACCGGGATCTATCCGATCGAGGTTGCCATCACCAACCACGCCACCGGCCGGCCGGAGGTCCACCTGCGGCCCGGCAAGGGGTTGCTGGATTGCGACGTCTCGCTGGCGCACTGCGCGGAGGTTGGGGTGGCCCTCGCGATGCCGCGCGGCGAAGGCTCGCCCGGCATCGACGTCGTCGAGATCACCGATCGCGCCGACACGACTCATCAGTACGCGCTCACCGCCGGCGAGCAGGCGCTGCTCGCCCGGCTCGGCGGTGACCGCGCGCTCTGGTTCGCCCGGTTCTGGGCGGCCAAGGAGGCGGTCGGCAAGTCCATGGGCACCGGCCTGGACGGCGCCCCCCGCAAGTTCGTCGTCACCAACGCCGACCTCGATGTGGCGGTCGGCCGCCGGCTCTACCGGGTCGCCTCGGCCGAGCTCGAGAACCCAGCCGGCCTGCCCGAGCGCCGGTACGTCGTGGCTTGGACCCTGGGCCAGTCCCATCCCGTTGAGAGTTAAGGACACCTCATGCCTGCCGATAAGACCGCGATCCGCGCCGACATCGACGCCATGCTGCGTGCCGTGTTGGCCGACTTCGGAACAGACCTGGACATCGAGCTCGACAGCACCTTCCGCGACGACCTCGGGATGGAGAGCCTGGACGTGGTGTCGCTGGCCGGGCGGTTGCAGAGCCGCTACGGCGACTCGGTGAACTTCGCCCAGTTCGTCGCCGGCCTCGATGTGTCCTCGATGGCGGAGCTCAAGGTCGGTGATCTTGTCGACTTCGTCGCCAAATCACTCGACGTGGTCCCGGCGGCTTCATGACCCTCGTAAGTGTCAACGGGGTTGCTCTGCACATCGCAGAGCTGCCGCCGGTCGGCGGGAACGGGCCGGAGCCGGGCACCGTGGTCCTGGTGCACGGCATGGCGGGCGACAACATGGCCAGCTGGTATTTGACCATGGCGCACCAGCTGTCCGGGAGTGGCATGCGCGTACTGCTGTACGACCTGCGTGGCCACGGCCGCAGTGAGCGTCCGGCACGCGGCTACGCCCTCGACGATTTCGTGGACGACCTCGAGGGGCTGTTGGTCCACTGGGGAGTCGCCGGACGGGTTCACCTGTTCGGCAACTCATTCGGCGGCACGGTCGCATTCGGCTACGCGCTGCGTCATCCGGAGCAGGTGGCCGGCATTGTGGCGATCGACTCCGCTCCCCCGATGCGCGACTGGTTCGCCAGGATGAAGAACAGGCTCGTCCATTCCGGCGCCGAGATGGCTGCGGCCGGCCGGGGCCCGCTCTTCGCCCGTCGGCTCCGCGACGTCCAGCAGTTGCTGTCCGAGACCGACATCGCCGCGGAGCTGCCCGCCAGCAGTCTGCCAGCGCCCGCGGAGTACGCCGCATTGTCCTGCCCGGTGCTCTGCCTATACGGCGGCGACTCCCGGGTCCGCGAGCTTGCCGGCCAGACCGAACGACTGCTGCCGCAGACCCGTTCCGTCGTGCTGGACGGAGCCGGCCACGCGGTGCTCATCGAACGCAGTGCTGAGGTGCGCCAGCACATCACGGCCTGGTTACGGGACACCGCGCCACTTCTCACCACCTGTTCCGAGGGGACACGCCATGGATAGAGCGATCATTCTCAGCAACGGCCGGTGCGGCTCTACGCTGTTGTCCGACCTCATCGTCGAAGAGCCGGAGACCTGCTCGGTCCAGGAGTTCTTCACGTCGGTCGCGCCCTGGCCCCGCAGCCAAGCCGTGATCACCGGCGCCGAGTACTGGGAGATGCTGGCCAGCCCCAAGCAGGAGCTTGCGGTGCTCTTCCGGCTCGGTGTCCCACCCAAGGAAGTGCGGTATCGGCAGACCGGCCGCTGGGCCAAGGACATGGTCTCGGTGCCGCGGGTGCTGGCGATCACGCTGTCCAAGCTCTCCGACGACCCGGACGCGCTCTTCGATCAGCTGGCCGAGCGGGTGCCGAGCTTCCGCCTACAGCGCGTCGCGCTGCATCACCAGGCGTTCATGGACCTGCTGGCCACTATGCTCGGTCGCAAGCGGTGGGTGGAACGCTCCGGTGGCTCCACCCAGTGGACGACATCGCTGCTGTCAGATCACCCCAATGCCAAATTCGTGTATCTGACCCGCAACTGGTCCGACACCGCCAAGTCTATGAGCCGGCACTCTTCCTTCCAGCTTGTGCAGATGCGGGTCGAGACCCAGGCGCGGTACGGGGTCGACCCGTTCGACCTGGTGCCGGGTGAGCCGGTGCCCGCAGCGGTCGAGCCCTTCCTGCCTGAGAACCTCACCGTCGAGGCGTTGCGCGAACGCGGAGCCGACGTCAAACGGTACCTGAGCCTGTGTGCCTTTCTCAGCAGCAAGGCCGAGCAGGCCCTCAGCGATGTCCCGCCGCGAGAGCTGCTTCGCATGCAATACGAGGACCTGTTGCAGGACCCGGTCGGGCAGCTCACCGAGCTCGGGCGGTTCCTCGACTTCGCCGACCCGGCCGGATGGGCCAAACGCGTCGCACCCCGCGTGGTCAACCCCGCAAAGGTGAGCGTGGCTGTGAGCTGACGAAGACATCCCACACATCGAAAGGCAGCATCTACATGAGAACCGAGCGGAGAAGTGCCGGCTGGCGATTGGTCGCCGCTGGGGCGAGCTTCCTGCTACTCGCTCTCGCGGCCGCGCCGTCCGCCGCAAGCGCCAGCAGCACGGCCGCCCCCGTCGCCGAGCAATATTCGTTCGAGCGATTGGCCAAAGCGCAGCCTGACGAATGCTTTGCCGGCGTCGGGCAGCCCTACCCGGCCGGGCCGCCGTGCGCCACCGGCAAAGCCAAGGTGAACCAGGCGTACGTCTGGGGACTGACCCGGACCGACAGCCAGGTCTGGTTCGGTACCGGAGCAAACACCTTCTGCCTGACCAGCGGGGCCGACCTCGCCGTCACGGTTCCCCTCATCAATAACGATTTCGTCTGTGAATACGGCGAGAGCCAGGTCGTCAAGAACCACCCGGCCGTCCCGGGCGCGGTCGGCGACGTACGCCCGCCACAGGTCTGGATCTACGACGCCAGCGCGAAGACGGTGCAGAACAAGACGTCCGAGATCTCCACCGCCTCCGCCGCCGACGCCCGCCGGCTGCGCACGACGCTCGGAATCCGCAGCGCGGGCAACCTGAACGGCGTCGTTCTCTTCGCCGGGCCGTCGCTCACCGGCACGCTCAACC
>JBKOWB010000285.1:0-6307 GCA_046724195.1 Actinomycetota bacterium | reverse complement strand
GGGCGGCAGCTTCCAGACGCCGCCCACCAACTCGGGCACGGTCGTGATGGGTAGTACCGGCGTGCTCATCAACAACAAGGCCGCGGCTCGGGTAGGCGACACGGTGAACACCTGCAACGACCCGTCCCCGGCGCCAACGAGCAAGATCGTCGGCACCAGCACGGTCCAGATCGCGTAACGGTCAGTCGTCCCAGGGGCGGCGTTGGTGCGGCACTGAGGCGCGGGCGCGGAGCTGTTGCTCCGTCGGCTCCGCCACGCCCAGCCGCGCCAGCATGTCCGCGTACCGGCGGCGCGCGTCCAGCGCCTTCGCGGGCGTGGCGCTGCGGGCGTACGCACGCACCAGCACCTGCCAAGCCTCGTCGTCGTGCGGATCGAGCGCGATGCACTGCTCCGCCGCGCGGATCGCCTCGGTGACGTTGCCCTGGGTCAGCTCCGCGGTCGCCAGCTCGCGGGCCACCCGCGTCGCCAGGTGCCGGAAGTGGTCCCGGGCCTCCACCGCCCACTCGGCCGGTCCCTCCTCGGGCAGCAGCTCGCCGCCGTACGCGGCCAGCGCGGCACGCATCGCCTCCACTTCGGAGGCGAAGCTGCCAGCGCGCCGCTGTTGCTGCCACCGCTGCACGGCGTCGGAGAACGCGGCGGTGTCGGCGTAGCTGCCCGGCGGGAGCGTGATGCCGTACGCGTCACCGGAGCGCACCAGCATCTGAGCCCGCCCGCGGCCGCTGTCCGGCTCCAGCAGGCCGCGCAGCGCCGAGATGGTCACCTGCAGGTTGCGGGTCGCGGCGGCGGGTGGAAGGTCGGACCAGAGTGCCTCGATCAGCACCTCCCGATGCACGAACCGGCCGGCCTGCATGGCCAGCAACCGCAGCGCGCTGCGGGCCCGCGGGCGGACCCGGGACAGGTCGAGCGCCCGACCGTTGACCGCCATCGCGAACCCGCCGAAGCAGCGGATGTTGACCGCCGGCACGGGCGCGGCCGACCCGCTGGAGGCGTATGTGGAGAGCCAGAACTTGAACGTCGCCCGCGGCAGTTCGCCGTCGGCGGCGCGATCGGCGGCTTCACGCACCAGCACCGCCCGGCGTACCGGATCGGCGACCGCGAGCGCGAGCTTGCCGACCACGGCGGCGCCCACCACATCCGCGGCCTCGGCCCGCTCGATCGCCGCCCGTACCGCGGCGATCGCGCCGGACCCCTCCCGCCGGGCCCGAGCCAGCGCCCCGAACGACTCAGCCCACGCCGCGATCGACTCGGCGCCCATGTCAGTGGCCTCCGCACGGAGCATCGCCAACCGGTCTTCGTCCAGCCGCCCCTCGCGCACCTCGCAGATCGCGCCGACGGATGTCACCAGCAGGTACCCCCAGCGGTCGCCGGCGCGGCGACAGGTCGCGGCCACCGCGTACGCGTCCACAGCCGTGTACGGGCTACCGCCGAGCGCCCGCGACCCCAGCGCCAGGCGGCCGATCCAGCCGAGGCCCTGGGACTCCGCCTCGTCCGCGATCCGCTCCAGCGCGGCGGACGACATCTTGCCCCGGGCCACCGCGAGGCAGGTCCGGACGAGGCGCAGGCCCAGTAGCGCCACTACCGAGTCGCGCGGGTCGATCACCACGGTGTGCGTCTCGCGGGTGATCTCCTCCGGTACGCCACCGCCGTAGATCGCGCCGACCAGCCGGATCAGCTCCGCCTCGGCCGGCGCCAGGTCGGTGACCTTGCGGGTGGCCTGCACGGCGTTCGGCCCGACCGCCACGCGCAGCCAGCTCGTCCAGTGCAGCCGCCGTTGCGGCAGCCCCTCCGCCAGCAGTGACTCGACGTCCTCCAGCTGGCGCTGGGCGGCGCGCAATCCGTTCTCGTCGCCCGCGCCGGCCCGCACCGCGAACATCCGGGCGGCCTCGGTGAACCCGTCGCGCGCGCTCGGCAGCTGAGCGTTGTTCAGCCGGTGCTCGGCTTCGGCATAGACCAGCCACGGCTCGTCGGCCCGGTACGCCTTCGGCACCAGTTCGAGGAGCTCAGCGGCGGGCGGCCGCACCACGGCGAGGCCGTGCTCGGCCAGCAACAGCTGCAGGCCGGGCCAATCCCCGGCGCGGGCCAGCGATCTCGCCGCCTCCGGGTAGGCCTCCTCCGCCACCAACACCTCCGCGGCCCGGCCATGCCACTCCCGCAGCTCGACCGCGTTCATCTGCTCGGCCAGCAGCAGCGCGAGGTGGGCCCGGAACGGCGGCTCGTACCGGTAGCTGTCGCCGTTCGAGATCACCGGGAGCGCGTAGCGCCGGATCAAGCTCTCGAGCAGCCGCTCGTCGACGGCGCTGCCCACCAACCGGGCACAACGTTCGGTGGTGAGGACGTCCAGCACGCAGGTCCGCACCAACACGTCGAGGATTTCCGCCGGGACGCCGGCCAGGACCTCCTCGGCGAAGAACTGCCGAAACGCGGGCCAGCGTTCGAGCGGCGCGGCGGCGGACCGGGCGCGGTCGCCCATCGGGCGGCCCCGAGTCCCCCGGTGGAACATCGCCAGGCCGGCCGGCCAGCCCCCGGTACGACGGGCCAGCAGCGCCGTCTCGTCCGGCGGCAGCGGCTCCCCGTAGACCTCCTCGAGCAGGCGTTCCACCTCCCACCGGCGGAACCGCAGATCGTCGATGCCGATCAGGGCGCCGTCGCCGGCCAGCTCGTGCCGCATGAGGTTGCTGCCCGGCGGGCGGCGGGCCGCCAGCACGATCTGCACGTTGCGCGGGCGGCGCGACAGCACCTGCGCGACCAGTGTCTCGCCGGGCATACCGAAGAGGTGATCGATGTCGTCCAAGGTGAGCAGCAGGCCGCCGGGCTCGGCGGCCGCGCCGGCCATGACCTCGAGCACCGCGCTGGTCTCGTCGCGGGCCGCCTCGACGATCCGCCGCGCATCGCCGAATGACCGGGTATGGTCCGCATGCGACCGGGCATCCGCGGGCCCGGGCAGGCCATCTGTGGGACCGGACTCGGGCAGCGGCCGGCTCGCGGAAAGCACCGCTTCGACGAGCCGGACCCCCGTGTCGCCGTGCGCGACCTCCATGGCGTCCGCCTGGTAGGCGGCCGCTGGGCCGGCGTGCCGGCGCGCGTACTGGGCGAGCAGGGTCGTCTTGCCGAAGCCGGCCGGTGCGAGCACCAGGGCCGGTCCAGATCCCGTAGCGGCGTCGAGCTGGTCGAACAGCCGCACCCGCGGCAGACCCAGATGTCCTTGCGCTCGATGCGCGTTCACCTACCCCCGCTCCCCTCCCCGGTTGCCGTAGTCTGCCCATTTCGGCCGGTGCCGTGCATATCACGCGGCGCATTGACGTGCACCATCATGACTGACAGCCGCAGTATCAACGAAAGCCGATCACCGATGGTTCGAAGTGTCGAAAACGAGACGACCCCCGTCAGGGGAGACGGGGGCCGTCCGTTGATTCGGCTCCGGGGGGGTCGAGCCGAATCGACTCGGTGATCGCGGGGGCGCAATCACCGAGGGCTGAAACCAGGCTGCAACGGCCACGACTACAACGTGAATCCCTGTCGCAGCACAAGCATGCCTCAGTCAGGGTCTACCGTCGAGTACCCATTGTGACTCACTGCGACCTTCCTGCCACGTTTGGCCTCGTCATGGGGTTGTCCCGGTCGGCAGCGAGATCCACATCGGCGCGGCGGGACGGACGGTGGCAAGCGCGGTGCGGCTACACTTTCGGCCCGTGGGGCTCAGCGCCGCGTTCTTCGATCTCGACAAGACCGTCATCGCCAAGTCCAGCGCCCTGGCGTTCGGACGGCCTTTCTACCGCGATGGGCTGATCAGCCGGCGCGACGTGGTGAAATCCGCGTACGCCCAGTTGATGTTCCGCCTGGGCGGGACCGACGAGCAGACCATGGCGCGTGTCCGCGACTACCTCGCGACACTGTGCAAGGGCTGGAAGGTGGAGCAGGTCCAGCAGATCGTCGCCGAGACGCTCGACGAGCTGATCAACCCCTATGTGTACGCGGAAGCTGCCACGCTGATCGGCGAGCACCAGGCCGCGGGCCGCGACGTCGTGCTGGTATCCGCGTCCGGCGAGGAGATGGTCCGGCCGATCGGTGAGCTGCTCGGCATCTCCGACGTGATCGCGACGCGGATGGGCATCGTGGACGGGTACTACAGCGGCGAGGTGGAGTTCTACGCCGCCGGCGAGAGCAAGGCCCAGGGCGTGCGGGACCTGGCCGCGGAACGCGGCTACGACCTCGCCGAGTGCTACGCGTACTCCGACTCGAGCAGCGACCTGCCGCTGCTGGAGTCGGTCGGGCACCCGAGCGCGGTCAACCCGGACCGGACGCTGCGCCGGGTCGCGATCGAGCGCTCCTGGCCGATCCTGGCGTTCCGGCACCCCGTACCGCTGGGGAGGAGGCTCCGGGACCGCCCGGCCGTGCCGGTCGCGGCGGCCGCGCTCGGCGTCGGCGTCGGGGTGGCGATCGGGATCGCGATCTACGGCCGGCACCGGCGACTCCGGGCCGCACCGGCGTGAGGCGATTCCAAAGCGTCTGACTGATCGCGGTACGTCCAGATTTGCCCCCTAACCCTGGCGATCAAGGGCTGAGCGGCGTAGAAAGAACGAGCGGGGCCTGGAAGACCAGGTTCCGTGCACGGCCACCGGGAACCCACGCGCGATCAGCCACGGCAGGCACGTTGCGGCGGCACCTCGAGAGGACCGTCGACAACGAGACCCAGGTGCACGCCTGATAACCCGGTACGGACGCGCTAAAGGTCGGCGCCTCCTGGTGAGGCGCCTTCCTTACGCGTCGCCCCCTTTTACGCCTTGACCGCCGCCGAATGCCGTTCTCGCAGCTCGTGGTAGACGGCGCGGAAGACCTTCGGTCGGGAGTGGAAGTCGACACCCTGCGCCCACAGCTCGGTGTTGACCGTCGAGCCGTCGCGGCGCTCGATGAGCACCGTCATCCCGCTCTCGATCTCCCACGAGCCGATCCGGTGAGTGGCTTTGTGCAGCCGGACGTTCGCGATGTCGTGCCAGCGCATCGTCCGCGACCGCAGCAGGCCGCGGATGCGCAGGCCGTCGGGCCCGACGTAGGCACCCATCTGCAGGATACGGCCCGTGCCGACGACCCAGACCGCGGCGATGACGCACGCGACGATCCGGACGCCGTGGCCGGTGAGGCCGAACTGCTCGACCGTGCTCCAGGCGAGCAGGCCGAGAGCCACCGCCTCCCAGCCGATCACCAGCCAACGCCCGGTGCCGGGCGTGTATGGACGGATCCACGAGTCGCTCACGAAACGAGTATGGCCAATGCCGCCCAGGATGAATGACGCGTTTCCGGCGCGGATGTGGAACGGCACCAACGGCCGATGGACACATCGGCCGTCAGGCCGCCGCCATTACCTCATCCCCGATCGAGACGATCTCGTCCGCGCCCGCCTCCACCGCCGCGGCATAGTGCCGCAACCACGACCGCACCCCGTCCACGGTCCCCGTGCCGTACGCCCCCGAGGCGCCGACGTACTCCGGCTCCCGGGAAAGGTGGCCGACCTCGACCGCGACCAGACCGCGAGGATCAAGACCCCGGCCGATCAAGGTGAGCCGCGCCGCGCCCCGGGCCACGACACCGGCCGGGCCCGCGAACGGCCGCAGCGTGAGTAGCTCCGCGTGCACGATCGCCGCGAGCAGCACCGGCGGGGTGGCGTCGTTGCCGGCGACGAGGGTGGCCAGCGCGTCAATCCGGTCCGCCGCCGACGTCAACCGGCCCAGCTCGTCGGCCGGTACGACGCTCCGGGCCGCGAGGACGTGCAGGCGCGCCAGCACCTGGCGGGGAGCGCGCGGCCACAGGTCCACCAGCCCACCCAGGCCCTCCGCTACCCGCAGCGCGCCCTGTAGCACGGGGTCGGTCACCGTGCCGGCGCGTACGTCCTCCAGGTCGTACCGGTGCCCCTCGAGCGCGGCGCTCGCGACCGCCGCACGCAGGCTGGCCTCGGCGGCGACCCGACCGCCGTGCCGTCGCAGCGCGCGATGCCGCAGCGCGCCGTCGACGCGGCCGCGCGCGGCGTCCAGGGCCGGCGCCACGTCGGCGAGGTCAAGCAGGGGTGCGAGCGGGTCCACGGCAACACGGTAGCGGTCGGAAAAGATGGGAACGTGGGGTGCGCGAACAGGCTCGGAAGTGGAAAGATCCGCGCAGTACCGCACACGGCCGTTCCGGCCAGCGCGCCTCGAAGGCAACTGAGCGCGTCACCAGGCGCAACGCTCGCCGGGTACGCCGGAGCGGAACTACTGTCCTACAAAAGAGACCATCGTCACCCCGGCACGGCAGAGGAGCCGCCCTCATGAGCGAGCGA
>JBKOWB010000358.1:0-2665 GCA_046724195.1 Actinomycetota bacterium | reverse complement strand
CGCCGGGCTGGCTCGGCGCGCCGCTCGACGCCCATGCCGCCACGACGCCGCTGGGCGGCGCGTACCCGCCGCAATTCGTCCGTCTCGGGATGGCCAACCCTGTCGACGACGCCCGCTTTCCGGCGGTGATCCCGTTGCTCGGTACCGGACACCTCACGCTGGACGCGGACGCCCGCGACTCGCGTGTGGCGGGGCTGTTGCGATCCCTCCTGGTGCGGCTGCTTGCCGCCGCGCCCGCCGGGTCGTTGCTGGTCCGGGCCGTGGACGGGGCGGGCGGGGGCACGATCTTCGCCCCGCTGGCGACGCTGGCCGATGCGGGCCTGATGTCGCCGCCGGCAACCGACCGGGCCGGGCTGCGCGACGTGCTTGCCGAGGCGGAGAAATGGTTGCGTCCATCGCGCGCCGGTGCGCACCGTCGCGGCCGGCGCGATCGCATGATGCTGCTGGTCATCGCCGGCTTGCCCGCCATGACCGAGGGCGCCGATCTGGTGCGGATCGCGGCCCTGGCCCAGCAGGGACCCGAGTCAGGGCTGCACCTGATCGTTGCGGGCTGGCCCCCGCCCCCGCTCACGCCCGAGACCACCCAACCGCCCCTTCCGCGTACGACCATGGTGTCGATGCGCGACGAGTACGCGGTGGTCGGCGACCCGCCGGGCGCTACGTTCGGCTCCAGCCCGGAAGCGGTCTGGCTCAATTCGCCGGTCTACCTCGACGAGGATCCGCCCGCACACCTGGTGGACGCGGTCTGTCGCGAGCTGGCCGCGAACTCCGCGGCCGCCTCTCACGTCAAGCTCGCCGATCTGCTGCCCGGCCCGGAGGAAGAGTTGTGGAGCGGCGACGCATCCGACGGGCTCAGCACGATCGTCGGCCACGACGGGGACAACCCCCTGGCTCTGAACTTCAACGACCTTTCTCCACACTGGATGGTCGGCGGGCGCTCGGGCGCCGGCAAGACGGCGTTCCTGATCAACGTCCTCTACGGCCTCGCCGCCCGGTACAGCCCCGGTGAGCTGAGCCTCTACCTCCTCGATTTCAAGGAGGGCGTGTCGTTCGCGGAGTTCGTGCCGACGCAGCGGGACCGGACCTGGCTGCCGCACGCGCGGGCAGTCGGCGTCGAGTCCGACCGCGAGTACGGTCTCGCCGTGCTGCGTGAGCTGGACGCGGAGATGACCCGGCGCGCGGTGTCCTACAAGCGGGCGGGCGTGACCCGGTTCGCGGATCTACGCGCGGTGACGGCCGCGGAGGGCCGGGCGCGGCCGATGCCCCGGATCCTCTGCGTGATCGACGAATTCCAGGTGCTGCTCGCGGGCAACGACCCGATGGCGAACGAGGCCGTCGCGCTGCTGGAGTCGCTCGCGCGCAAGGGCCGCTCGTACGGCATCCACCTGATCCTGGCCAGCCAGACCGTGCTCGGCGTCGAAGCGCTGTACGCGAAGCGTGACTCGATCTTCGGCCAGTTCCCGGTACGCATCGCGCTGCCCGGCGGCGGCGACGTCCTCGAGCCCACCAACGACTCGGCCGCCGGGCTTCCGCTCGGTACCGCGGTCGTCAACACAGCCGGCGGCCTGGGCGGGCCGCGCGGGGCGACCCGCGGCCACGAGCGAGTGGTGCGGTTCCCCGACCCGCACGCCGACCGCGAGGCGCTCAGCGACCTGCGGCACAAGCTCTGGGGCGCGCGCGATCCGGAGGCGATGCCGCCGCGCGTGTTCGCGGGATACGCGCACCAGCACCTGGCCGACGACCCGACGTACCGGGCCGCGCTCGCGGGACGGGCCGGGCGCCCGGCGGCCCTGGTCGGCCGGGTCATCGACGTGAACCTCTCGACCGCCGCGTTTCCCCTGGACGCCTCGCCGGGCCGGCACCTGGCGATCTTCGGCTCGCAGGCGGTCGGCGCCGAGGTGCTCCAGGCCGCGGCACGCAGTGTCGCCGCGTTCCACGCACCGCGTACGGTCAGATTTGTCATCTCCTCGCTGGTCGCCGAGGGCGACGAGCTCGCCAAGGATCTCGCAGTGGAGATCGGCCACCGGCAGGAGGTAGCCGTCGTGAACGCGGCCGGGCTGGCCGCCGAGCTCGGGCAGGAAGGACCCGGGTACCTGGTCGTCTACGGGATGGACGCGGCGAGCCCGGGCTCGCTGGGCGGCCTGCGACAGCTGCTCCGCGAAGGGCCGAGCCGCAGCGTGCACCTGCTGTCCTGGTGGCGTGGCCTCCGCCGGTTCAGCGAGGAGACCGGCGGCGTCGCGGGCCGCGAGGACGTCGCCGGCCTGGTCTTCCTCAACGTGCCGCAGCAGGACGTGATGGTGACGCTGGGCCAGCCGGTGGATTGGCAACCGCGGGAGAACCGCGCGCTGCTGCATGATCGGCAGGCCGGCCGGTCGCAGACGATCGTGCCGTTCGTCCAACCCGAGAACGACGACACATGACGGATCGGACATCGCAACCCCCGCCGCCCGGCCCGCCGGACGCGACCGGACCGTGGGCGGACTACCTCGCCGCGGCACAGCGCCTCGACGCAGTCCGGCGGGCCGCGACCACTGCCGTGAGCGAACAGGCGGCGGCGCTCCAGGCCGCCCGCCAAGAGCTCGCCGCGGTACGGGCACGGCTCGCACCCCAGCGCTCCAGGCTGACGCAGGACCTGGGCGTACCGGAGATAGATCTTGTCCCGCAG
>JBKOWB010000174.1:0-8958 GCA_046724195.1 Actinomycetota bacterium | reverse complement strand
GGGGTACGTCGGGTCGGAGTACCCGTTGGTGACCAGCCCGCGGTCGCTCGCGCTGAACCCGGCCACCCGGGAGTAGGTGAAGCTGTCCGACGGCGCCGCGCCCTGACGCTTCACGTAGTGGTCGAGCCATTGGAGCGTGAGGAATTTCGTACGGTCCTGGTCGGACTGCGGGCCGGGGCCGCCGTCGTGCCCGCCGGTGAACCAGGCGACCCGGACCGGCGTGCCGTTGGCCGCGATCCCGCGCGCGTTGGCGTCGGCCTCCGACAGCGGGAAGAGCGTGTCGACCGCGCCCTGGACGAGCAGCGTCGGCGCCTTGATCTTGGCAAGGACCGCGGCGGGGCTGGACTCGCGGAGCAGGGCCAACGTGGCGGCATCCGGCGTCCCCGTGGTGGCCATCCTGAGGTATGCGGCGCATACGTCGGCCGCGAACCGCCCGCAAGCGGGATTGCCGTCCGCAGCCGGCGGCCCGCTAGCCGCCGCGGCTGCCCCGTTGCCGAAGAACAGCCCGGCCCACGCCTTCTTGAAGACGCCCGGCGCGGTCACCGCGGCGGACTGCGGCAGGAACGAGGTTGCCAGGTCGTTCCAGGTGATCTGCGGAACGATCGCGTCCACCCGCGGGTCCTGACCGGCCAGCAGCAACGCGAGCGCCCCTCCGTAAGAGCCGCCGACGACACCGACTCGCGGATCGCCGGGCGCGTCGGTCTCGACCTCCGGGCGGGCGGCGAGCCAGTCGAGCAGCCGCTGCGCGTCCTTGACCTCGTAGTCGGGGCTGTCCAGGTGGATCTGCCCGCCGCTGTTCCCGAAACCCTGGGCGGTCCAGGTCAGGACCGCGTACCCGCGGTCGGCCAGCGACTCGGCGTCAGTGGCGACCGAATCTTTCGTGCCACCGAAGCCGTGCGCGAACAGCACCGCGGGCACCTTGCCGGAGGCGTTCCGGGGCAGGTAGAAGCGCGCGTCGAGGTCCACTGGGTCGTTGCCGCCCGGCCCGGAGAGCACGTTGATCCGCAGGTCCCGGCTGGTCCATCCGGGACGGCTGGGCCAGGCCGCCCAGCCGACGAGCGAGGCGACGAGCAAGAGGACTACCGCGCCGGCCACGGCTCGGCGGCGGGTGATCCGGGGCAGAGCGCGGCGCAGCCGGGTCGACGCAGGCATGCGCCCCACGCTAACCGGGCGCTCCTGAGCAGGTGCTGTGAACGGGCTAGCAGCCCTGGTTGTCGGTGTACTTGTACTGCAGCGGCTCGGCCATGCCGGCCTGGATCGCGGCGACCTTGCCGTTCCGGGTCGGGAACAGCAGCGCGAAGTCGCCGACCGTGGCGAACCACGCGCTCGTACCGGTCCAGTCGTCGAGCTGCTTGCCGCCGGGGTACTGCCCCTTCACGGTGGCGAGGCTGGCGCCGACCTTGACACCCTTGTCGGTGGCCACGTCGGCGCTGGTCACGGTGAGGTGCAGCAACTTGCCGCCGTAGAACACCAGCGCGGGCGAGTGGTATTTGCCCAGGCCCGTCGCGGTGGCGTACTCCGGGCAGTTCGCGGACCGCGCGGTGGAGACCTTGCCGATCAGCCCGGTCGACGCGAGGTCGGCCTGCGAGACCCCGATCTTGTACGGTCCGAAGCCGCCTGCCGTCACCGCCGCCGCCGAGGTGGCCGGCCGGCCGCCACCCCGGTTGAACGTGCCATCCGGGTTCTTGGTGATCTCGGGGGTGCCCTTGATCGTGGGCTCGGTGGTCGGAGCGGCCCCGGCGCCCGCGTTCGCGGAGGTACCCGTGTCCGGCGCCGAGGCTGCCGGGGGGTCCTTCTTGTCATGCGAGCAGGCCGCCACGCCGAGAACCGTCAGCGCGACCGCGATCAGAACGACACGAGGGTGCCTCATGCGTGGTGCCTCCCCAGAACGACATCGGCGATAGCGTGGACAACCTAGTCCCAGCGTTCAAACGGAGGCTCCCGCGGTGGCAGACGATCTCACGCTGACCGTGACCTTGCGGCCGGCGGCCCTCGACGCGCGCCGCGGCATCGTCCGGCTCCATCCCGAGGTCATGGCCGCGCTCGCGATCAATCCGGGCGACCCGCTGCGCCTCACCGGTTCCCGGACGACGGCCGGGATCGCGGCGCGCGCGGAACCGACCGCCAGCAGGGCGCTGCTCTACGCGGACGACCTGACGATCGGCAACCTCGGCATGCGCGACGGCGGCCAGGTCCGGGTCACGCCGATCCCGGTCGTCGAGGCTCGCCGGGTCACGCTCTCCGGCCCGGCGGAGATCGTCGCCGTGGTCTCCCCCGAGATGCTGCGCCTCGCGCTGCTCGGCAAGGTGGTCAGCGCGGGCGACGACGTGTCACTGCTGCCGCAGGACGTCATGCCGGCCGCCGACAACCGATCGCTGGTCGAGGCGGCTCGCCGTAGCCTGGCCAACCGCGTGGGCTACCTCTGGACCAGTGCGCTGCTCACCGTGGTCGCGGTCGAGGACGCCGACGCCGCGCTGGTCACGATGGACACGGTGGTGGGCTGGCAGGGCGGGCACTTCGCCGAGTCCGTACGGGGCACCGCCACCGCCATGCCGACCCCACCACACGCGCCGGCCTCCACCGACCCGGAGGTGCCGCCGCCCAGTGTGGACGACCTGCCCGGGTTGCGCGCCCAGGCACAGGAGTTGACCGAACTGCTCGACCTCGGCTTCCACCACCGGGAGGTGCTGGGCAAGCTCGGCACCACGGTGTCGCTGGGCGTACTGATCTCGGGTCCCGCCGGATCGGGCAAGTCCGCGCTGGTCCGGGCCGTGGCGGCGAGCGTCGGGGCGACCGTGTTGCCGGTCTGGGCGCCCGAGCTGGCCGCGCTCACCAACGACGCCGCCGCCACCCGCCTGCGCGGATGGGCGCGCGACGTCCGCTCCGGTGGCCCCGCGGTGCTGCTGATCTCCGACGTGGAGGCGCTCGCCCCGCGTGACGATCCAGGCCCGCTGGCGACCGTGTTCCGGCAGGTCGTGGTGGAGGTCGTCAAGGCGGGCGCGGCCGTGGTCTGCACCACGAGCCGGCCCGAGTCGGTCGATCCCGATCTGCGCGCGCCCGACCTGCTGGCCGTACAGCTCGCGGTGCCGCTGCCGGACGCGGCGATGCGGCGCGAGCAGCTTGGGGTGCTGACCCGCGGCATGCCGCTGGCCGAGGACGTACGGCTCGACGAAGTGGCCGCCCGTACCCCCGGGTTTGTCGCAGCCGACCTCGGCGCCCTGGCTCGGGAGGCCGGAGTGCGCGCCGCGCTGCGGCAGAAGGAGGCCGACGCGCCGACCGTGACGATGGCCGACTTCGAGGCCGCGCTCGACGTGGTACGACCCACTTCCATGGCCGACTCCACGGTCGACGTGGCCACGGTGACACTCGACGACGTCGGCGACATGGCCGACGTCAAGGAGGTGCTCACCGAGTCGGTGCTGTGGCCGCTGACGTACCCGGACACGTTCGCCCGGCTCGGCGTCTCCCCGCCGCACGGCGTGCTGCTCTACGGTCCGCCCGGTTGCGGCAAGACTTACCTGGTCAAGGCGATCGCGGGCACAGGTAAGGCGAACGTGCTCTCGGTCAAGGGCGCAGAGCTGTTGAACAAGTGGGTGGGCGAGAGCGAGCGCGCGGTACGGGAGCTGTTCCGCCGGGCTCGGGAGGCCGCACCGACGCTGGTCTTCCTCGACGAGGTGGATGCGCTCGCGCCGATCCGGGGGCAGGCCACCGACGGTGGGACCACCGACCGCGTGGTGGCCTCGTTGCTCACCGAGCTGGACGGCGTCGAGTCGCTGCGCAACGTTGTGGTGATCGGCGCGACGAACCGCCCCGACCTGATCGACACAGCTCTGCTGCGCCCTGGCCGGCTGGAGCGGCTGGTCTACGTTCCGCCGCCGGACGCGGAGGCGCGGACCGCGATCCTGCGGGCGTCGGCCCGCTCGGTCCCGCTGGACTCCGATGTCGACCTGACCGCGCTCGGGGCCGAACTGGCCGGGTTCTCGGCCGCGGACTGTGCGGCGCTGATCCGGGAGTCGGCGCTGGCCGCGATGCGCGAGTCTCTCGAGGCGTCCACCGTGACGGCCGCGAATGTGGCGGCTGCGCGGAAGCGGGTCCGCCCGTCGCTGGACCCGACCCAGGTCGCGTGGCTTTCGGCGTACGCCCAAACCCACGCTCCGGCCTGAGCCCTATCGACGGCGCGTGCGGGCCCGGGTGGAGCGGAGGCGGCGGAGCCGGCCGACGAGGACCGGGTCGCGCTCGAGCGCGGCCGGGTTGTCGAGAAGTCCGTTGAGGAGCTGGTAGTAGCGGGTCGTGGAGAGCCCGAAAGTGTCGCGGATCGCCTGCTCCTTGGAGCCGGCGTGCTTCCACCACCTGGCCTCGAACGCGAGGATCTGCTCCTCGCGCTCCGTGAGAGCGGGCATGGCACTCCTCTCGGCGGTCGGAGCGGCGGTGCCAGGCCCTGACGCTACATCATGTGATGTCGCGACTACGCATGGTCCACATGGCTGCCCCCACCACGAGCACGATCACGACGGCCAGCACGCCGCCGGCCATCGGCCACGTGATGGTCAACGTGTCCGGCTGACAGCCGCCGCTGGCGGAGTAGTTGCAGGCATCGTAGTTCTCCAGCTTCACCGACTTGTTCATCCAGGCCATGCCCCAGATAGGGATCAGGTACGCCTCGACGAACTTCACGTTGGCCAGGGACAGCACGGTGCCGAGGCCGAACTGGAAGAGGATCACCGCGCCGATGGCGGCACCGAGTGCCACGGCCGTGTGCCGGCCCAGCGACGCGAGCCCGAAGCCGACCGCGCCGACCGCGATCACCAGCACCAGCGCTCGGACCTCCATGAGCACGAAGGACTGCCACGCGCCCGAGGTCATGCTGGAAAGGCTCCCGCGCTGGCTGGCGATCAGCGCGAAGACGCCGGTCCAGGCCGCGGCCGTGACGGTAGTCAGCGCGGTCAGGCCGACCAGCAGCGCCAGTAGCTTGGCTCCCAGCACCTTTAGCCGCTGCGGGCGCCAGAGCAGCAGGTTCATCATCCCGCCGCTGCTCCACTCGGCCCCGACGAAGGACGCACCCACCACGAACGCCATGAGCGCCATCAGCGCCGCCAACGCGGTGATCATGTCGCCGAACTTCTTCCGGAATTCGAACGTCGCCGGCATGTACCACTGCGGGTCGAAGTCCGCTTTGGTCGGCGTGTACAGCTGCGAACAGTCCGTAGGGTAGTTTCCGGCGTCGGCCGTACCCGGGGCCGCCTCGCAGCGCTGCTTCTCCAGTGCGGCCTGGCGGGACTGCTCCTGGAAGTTGCGATCCGCCTCGGCCTGCGCGGCCGCGATCTGGCTCGGCCCGACCTTGTGGTTCGTGAAGAACATGCCCGCCGCGATCGCGACGAGTACGGTCAGACAGCCGATCACCAGAATCTTGGTGAACCGGCGCTTGACCAGCCGGCGAGCTTCCGCCCGATAGAGACTCACTGTCCCCAACCTCCCCGCGCCGAAGCCATGGCGGACTCATCCACCTGGCGGTTCTGACCCTCGACCGGAGCGGTGCCGGTGAGTTCGAGGAACACGCTCTCCAGATCGACCGTGACCGGTGCCAGCTCGCTGACGTAGATCTCCCGCTGGGCCAGGACCCGGGTGATCTGCGCCGGGTTGGCGGCGTTGCTGACCGTCAGGTGGTCCTGCTCGAGCGCCACCTGCGCGCCGGCCGCCCGCAGCACCTCGGCCGCGGTCAGCACGTCCACGCCGGCCTCGACCCGTACCCGTACCGAAGAAGAAGCGTGCTGGGCGAGCACCTCGGTGACCGGACCAGCCGCGACCCGGCGCCCGGCCGAGATGATCGTGACGGAGTCGCAGATGAGCTGGACCTCGCCGAGGATGTGACTGGACAGCACCACGGTCATGCCGGATTCGGCGAGGTTGCGCATCAGCGTGCGCATCTCCCGGATGCCGCCGGGGTCGAGGCCGTTCGCCGGTTCGTCCAGGATCAGCAGGCGCGGGTTCTTCAGTAGCGCGGACGCGACCGCCAGGCGCTGCTTCATGCCCAGCGAGTACGTCTTGACCCGCTCCTTGGCACGGTCGCGCAGGCCCACGAGCTCCAGCACCGCGAAGACCCGGCTCTGGTCGACGCCGCCCGCGTCGGCGAGCAACGAGAGGGTGTCACGGGCACTGAAGTTGCCGAAGAACTGCGGGCTCTCCACGATGGCGCCGACCTGGCCGGCGACCTCGGGGAGGTTCTGCGGCACCGGGCGGCCCAGGATGGCCATGTCGCCACCGTTGGGCTTGATCAGCCCCAGGAGCGTACGCAGCGTGGTGGTCTTGCCCGAGCCGTTGGGGCCGAGGAAGCCGTGCACCTGCCCGGCCTCGACGACCATGTCGAAGCCATCCAGCGCTCTACGGACGCCCTTGCGACTGCGATAGGTCTTTTGTAGACGGGAGATCTCGAGTACCGCGCTCACGCGGCGAACTCTAAGTTACGTCCGCCACTCGTGGGGGGCGGTCAGGCGCAGACGACGTTCACTCCCGCGTCGCGGAACGCCTGCAGGACGGATTCGGGTGCGCCGGAGTCGGTGACCAGCGTCTCGACCCTGCTGATCGGGCATATCCGGGCGAACGCGTGGCCGCCGAGCTTCGAGGAGTCCGCGATCACCGCCACGCGCTTCGCCCGTGCCACCATGAGGCTGTTCATGGCGGCCTCGCCTTCATGGTGGGCGGCCGCGCCGAGCTCCACGTCGAGCGCGTCCACGCCGAGCAGCACGACATCGAGCGTGACCTCCATGAGCAGCGCCCCGCCGAGCGGTCCGACCAGCTCGAACGACTGCGGCCGTACCACACCGCCGGCCACCACGATCTTCATCCGCGAGCGCACCAGCAGTTCGTTGGCGATGTTGAGCGCGTTGGTGACCACGGTCAGCTGGGCCCCGTCGCCGGCGCTGTTGAGGTCGGGACGGACTGCGAGCGCCCGAGCGACCTCGGTCATCGTCGTGCCGCCGTTGAGGCCGACCACGGTGCCCGGCGTGACCAGGCGGGCGGCGGCCTCGCCGATGCGCTGCTTCTCCGCGGAGTGCTTGGCGCTCTTGTATCGCAGCGGAAGGTCGTACGAGACGCCGTTGGCAACCGCGCCGCCGCGGGTACGGGTGATCATCTGCTGCTGGGCGAGCTGGTCGAAGTCCCGGCGGATGGTGGCCTGGGAGACATCGAGACGGTCGGCCGCGCCCTCGACACTGACCCGGCCGCTCTCTGCGAGTATCTCGAGCAGGGCATTCCACCGCGCGTACCGGTCCACCCGACTCACCCCATGCACGTTACGTGATAAGACTGTGCACATTAGTGCGCGAAAGGCCACTAAGCAAAGCGCATGGCTGCGCGAACACGGCGAGACGGTTGCGTCCGCGGCACCCGTCCACGCAGAATGGCGCGCGAATCTGCCTCGTAGCGCGCGCAACTGCGCAAAAGGCACGCGGGCCCGAGAAGGAACAGCGATGACCCACGTCAAGGCCGAGATCGCCAGCCAGCCCGACTGCTGGATCGAGGCCGCCACGCTCTCGAACTCGCCGGCCCTGCCGGCCGCCGGTGAACGGGTCGCGGTCGTCGGTTGCGGGACGTCGTGGTTCATGGGCCAGGCGTACGCGGCGCTGCGCGAGCGGGCCGGCCAAGGCGAGACCGACGCGTTCCAGGCCTCGGAGTTCCCCGCTGGCCGCCGGTACGACCGGGTCGTGGCGATCACCCGCTCCGGAACGACCACGGAGGTGGTCGACCTGCTGGGCTCCCTTTCCGCGCCGACCACTGTCATCACCGCCGACGGCGCGCAGCCCGCGGCGGGGCTCGCGGACCACGCGATCGTGCTGGACTTCGCGGACGAACAGTCGGTCGTGCAGACGCGCTTCGCCACCAGCACGCTCGCGCTGCTCCGGGCCCACCTCGGCGAGGACATCCATCCGATCGCGTGTGACGCGGAGGTCGCCATCCGGCTGCCACTGCCTGTGCATCCGGCGCTCGTCGAGCAGATCACGTTCCTCGGTCGCGGGTGGACCGTCGGCCTGGCCGAGGAGGCGGCGTTGAAATGCCGCGAGGCCGCGATGTTCTGGGCCGAGGCGTACCCGGCGATGGACTACCGGCACGGGCCCATCGCGATCGCGGCACCGCGCCGAGTCGTGTGGGCGTTCGGCGAGGTGCCGTCCGGCCTCGCCGACGACGTGGAGGCCACCGGCGCGGCCTTCGTGCACAGCCGACATCACGGCGGGTACGCGGCGCTGGGGCGCTGGGGCGGCGGCCGCGCGCCGCTGGACCCGATGGCCGACCTGGTGGTCGCGCAACGCGTGGCCGTGCTGCTGGCCACCAGTCAGGGCTTGGACCCCGATTCCCCGCGCAACCTGACCCGCTCGGTTGTACTGGCATGAGCGAGCGCACCGAGCGAAGCGAGGGCCACGAGCGCATGCCGAAGACGGGCACAGCATGAGCGACGACGTGGTGATCGCGCTCGACATCGGCGGGACCGGGATGAAGTGCGCGCTGGTCCGGCCGGACGGCATGGTGCACCACGCCGAACGCCACCCGACCCTCGCCGGCCGCGGTCCCGAGGCGGTCACCGCGAACATCCTCGACGTCGCCGCCGGCCTCGCCGATCGCGCCCGCGCCGACGGGCTCACCCCGGTCGCGGCCGGCGTCGCGGTGCCGGGGGTGGTGGACGAGGAGACCGGTGTCGCGGTGTGGTCGGCCAACGTTGGCTTCCGCGACGTACCGCTGCGGGACCTGGTGTCCGCCCGGCTCGGCGTGCCCGCGGCTCTCGGCCACGACGTGCGCGCCGGCGGTACCGCCGAGGCTCGCTTGGGCGCGGGCCGCGGCCAGCGGCACGTGCTGTTCATCGCGATCGGCACCGGCATCGCGGCCGCACACGTGGTCGACGGCAAGGCCCTCGCGGGCGCACACGGCGCGGCCGGCGAAGTCGGCCACGTGATCGTCCGTCCCGGCGGC
>JBKOWB010000082.1:0-11561 GCA_046724195.1 Actinomycetota bacterium | reverse complement strand
CCACCGGCAGTGGCTGGCAGAAGTGGTAACCCTGCGCCGAGGTGCAACCCAGGGCGACCAGCGCGGCGCGCTGCTCGGCCGTTTCCACGCCCTCGGCGACGACCCGCGCGCCCAGCCGGGCGCCGAGCTCCACCGCTCCGCGGACCACCGCGGCGGCCGCGTGCGACTCGATCATCGTCTCCACGAACGAGCGGTCGACCTTCAGCTCGTCGACCTCGACGCGGGTGACGAACGAGAGCGACGAGTAGCCGGTGCCGAAGTCGTCCACGGAGAGGCGAACGCCCATTTCGCGCAGCGCGGCGAGGACATCATCGACGATCTCTTGCTCGCTGACCGCCACCGATTCGGTGATCTCCAGGACCAGCCGCTGCGCCGCTAGGTGGTGCCGGCGCAGCAGGTCGGCAATCTGTCCCGGCAGCGTCGTGTCGACCAGGCTGCGGGCGGAGATGTTGACCGAGACCGGCAGGTCGATGCCCTCCGCCGCCCAATCCGCGGCCGCCGCCAGGGACAGGTCGAGGACGTAGCGGGTGAACGGCGCCAGCAGCTCGCTGCCCTCGACGGTCCGGATGAAATCGGCGGGCGACAGCTGGCCCCGACGCGGATGCTTCCACCGGGTCAGGGCCTCCACGCCGGTCGGCACGCTGGTCTCGAGGTCGACGGCGGGCTGCAGCGCGAGCACGATCTGGTCGTGGGCGTTCAGCGCGTCGTGCAACTCGGCGAGCATGGCCAGGTGGTCGGGGCTGCTCGCTTCGCGGCTGCTGTCGTACGTGGCGACGCTCAGCCGCGTTTCCTTGGCCTGGTCGAGGGCGAGCGTGGCGCGCCGGACCAGCTCGGCCATGTCGGTGTGGCCGGCTTTGCACACCGCGACGCCGACCGTGCTCTCGATCGCGAGGCGTACGCCGTGGATCTCCATCGGCGTAGCCAGCTCATCGACCAGCTCTCGGGCGCGGCGCAACGCCTGCCGCAGCGGGTTCGGCGCTTCATGCAGTGCCGCGGAGTCGGTGAGCGTCACGACCGCGGGTACCAGCAGCGCGAACTCGTCGTCGCCGAGGCGTGCGACGAGGTCCTGCTCCCGGGCGAGGTCGACGATGCGCCCAGCGACGACGGTCAGGACCGTGTCGCCGGCGCGATGCCCGAGCGTGCCGTTGACCTCGCGGAAGGCGTTGAGATCGAGCAAAAGCAGCGCCACGTGCCGGTCCCGGTCGAACGAGCGCAGCAGCCCGTCGCCGTCGGCCAGTAGCGCGGCGCGATTGAGCAGCCCGGTGAGCGGGTCGTGCACGGCGAGGTGCGAGGACCGCGCGTCGAGCGCGGCCAGCCGCTCCCGCGCCGCTGCATCGTGCAACGCCCCCGCCAATGCGTCCGCGTACGCCGAGACGGCCAGTTCGTCGCGCACGACGGGCAACGTGGGTTCGGCGAACCAGACCGTCAATTCGCCGACGGGCGAGCCGGCCACGGCCATGGATCGGGTGATCACGGGACCCGGCAGCCCGGACGCGTCGGCGTCGTGGCCCGGCCCGTCATCGGCGTACCGGTTGTGCCGACCGTCCGGACGCAGCACCTCGATCTCGACGCGCCGCGCGCCGAAGACGTCCAGCGCGCCGCGCAGGCCGGCGGTGGCAACCTGGGACTCCACCGCTCCCGGAAGTGCCGCGGTGGCCCGCGCGAACGCCTCCCACGTGCGGCGCTCCTCCTCAGCGCGCATGTGGTAGCGGTACGTCCGCTGCAGCAGCCACAGTCCCGGCGGGAATGCGAGCAGCCACAGCGGCTCGCGGACCAGCACGAACAGGCCGAAGAGGCCCACGAGCACGTTACCGACGAACATCGGCAGCTTGGCGTGCAGCACGCGGACGACGATCTGGCGGGGCGTGGCGTCGCGGTGCAGCGCGAGCGTCACCGCGGCCAGACCGAACGTGATGAGCAGATACGTCGACGCGCCCGCGACCAGGCCGACGTGCATGCGATCGCTCGCGACGGCGGCGTTGCCGGCGACCGCGCTCGTGACGACGGCGGCACCTGCGGCGCCCAAGGTCAATGAGGCCGCCAGGTGCACGATCTCCGCGCGAGGACGATGCTCGCTGACCCAGGAGACCAGGAACCAGGCGCCGCCGGCGCCGGCGAGCGTGGCGAGGGGCAGCCAGCCAGGCGGCGCCAGCGCGAAGCCGAGAATGAACGCTGCCTCACCCCACGAGACGCTGACCGCCCCGCGGCCGAGGCGGAACCGTAGCCGGGCGAGCTGGCCGGCCGCGACGAGCGCCGTCGCGAGGCCGACACCCGCGAGCGGCGACGACAGGGGGCCTCCGTCGGGGCTCCGTCCCGGCAGGAACGTACCGGCGATGGCGACGGCGACGGCGACGCAGACAACGGCGACGGTGAGTGCGCGGACCCGGCGCGACCGACCCGCCACACCATTCCGCTCGACCGTCCGGATTGGACGGAGAAGGCCTTGGACGATGCGCTGAGTCATCACGCGTTCCCCCAGGTCATCGGGAGCACACGCGGATGCACGTGCATCTGCAGTGGAGTAATCCGGGGGCGTTGAGTGGTCATCATCAGCGCCCCCTTTCGCGCAGGGTCGAGGGACATTCAAGCCCCCGGCGGAAGGCTAAGCCAATCCGATCGAACGCAACAGGGGTTGACGGTCTGCCACCGGCAATGTTCGGAAAGTAACGACCGACAAACCGGGTGGTCCGACACGATGGAATGGCCGCTGACGCGGTTAAGCCCGGTCCTGCTCGATGCGACCGTGGGCTGGCGGATCCGCCGCCTTTACCTCGCTGACCTCGGCTTCCGTATCGTCGGCCGCCGCACTAGATCGATTAGCGTCGACGCTTGGGCTAATCGGCTCGGCGTCGGGCCGGTCAAGATCGGCTTCGAGCTCAGCGATCTCCGCCTTCCGGCGCTCCGCCTCCGGGTCAGGAAAACTGTCGGGAAGCCGACGCACACGCTTGTTCATGTTGCGGATCAGCAGCACAACGGCTATGGACATCAGAACGATGATGAACAAGCCCATCGGCCCGGCGAGTCCGCCCGAGCGGGTATCGCCGAAGTTGTTGACCGCCACCACGAGGTTCACGACTCAACGTTACGCCCGGCGGGCTCAGCCGGCCTCGACCGACCCCCGGATGCCGGCGAACAGGTCCGATTCGGGGATCGGGCTGTCGACCAGCGAACGCGCCAGCTCGAAGTCCTCCGTCGGCCACACCTTCTGCTGCAGATCCAGGGGGATGTGGAACCAGAAACCGTCCGGATCGACCTGGGTGGCGTGGGCCCGCAATGCGTTGTCCCGGACCTCGAAGTACTCCCCGCACTCCACCCGGGTCGTGATCTTGTCACCGCGATCCTCGCGGTCCTCCCACTTGTCCAGCCATTCCGTGTACGGCGACTCGAGGCCGGCCGCCAGCATGCCCTCGTGCAGCGCCAGCATCCGCGCCTTGGTCCAGCCGGAGTTGTAGTACAGCTTCAGCGGCTGCCACGGCTGGCCCAGTTCCGGGTGCTGCTCCGGGTCGCCGGCCGCATCGAACGCCACCACGGAGATCTTGTGGCACATGATGTGGTCGGGGTGCGGGTAGCCGCCCGTTTCGTCGTACGTCGTGACGACGTGCGGCTTGAACTCGCGCATGAGCTTGATCAGCGGGATCGCGCCCACGGCCGGATCCACCAGGCCGAAACAGCCCTCGGGCAGCGGCGGCGGGGGGTTGCCCTCGGGTAAGCCCGAGTCGACGAAGCCCAGCCAGGCCTGCTCGACGCCGAGGATCTCGCGCGCCTTCGCCATCTCCGCCCGGCGGATGTTCGTGATGTCGGCCAGCACCTCGGGACGGTCCATCTTCGGGTTCAGGACGCTGCCGCGCTCCCCGCCCGTACACGTAGCGACCAGCACCTCCACGCCCTCGGCCACGTACCGGGCCATGGTCGCGGCACCCTTGCTCGACTCGTCGTCCGGGTGGGCGTGCACCGCCATCAGACGCAACTGCTCAGCCACAAACACTCCCTCGGCCGGACCCGCGCTCGTCGGGACCGGTGCCGGCTGCGAAGATTGACGTTGCCATTCTGGCCGATGACACCGACAAGACTCGCAGGAGAGGCCGCCAGGTGAGCGAGACGCGCGCCACAACGCCGGCGTTTCCGCCCGGCCGCTACGGGCGGCGACGCGACGGGCGGCGCCACCTGGGCGCCCCGATCGTGTTCGGCGTCATCGTCATCGTGGTGTCCCTCCTGCTCTCCGTCCGCCTCTACCGGCAGTACGGCGACCCGGACTACGACGCGCAGATCGTCGGTTGGACCGGCGTCACCGCGACGCAGATGACGATCGATTTTCGGGTACGGGTACCGGCCGGCGGCTCGGCCACCTGCCTGCTGCGCGCCCGGTCCTACGACGGCGCCGAGGTAGGCAGCCGTACGGTCACGGTCGCGGCGGCGGGGAACGACACCACGATCGAGGCCAGCGAGCCGATCGCCACCACCGCCCAGGCCTCGGTCGGCGAGGTCGTTCGCTGTCGACCGCCCGGCTGACGGGCTGTCGCCCTGGGTACTGAATGGTGCAAGATCGAGCAATCCAGGCGACGTGCGTACCGCTGGTAAGCTTGGAGATTCGCTGCGTTCCGATCAGCTCGTCCCGTTCAGCAAGGAGATGAACCGTGTCCAGTTCAGAGGCGCCGAAGACCTGGCTCTCCCAGGACGCTCACGACCGGCTGCAGGCTGAGCTCGACGCATTGATCGCGGCCCGGCCGAAGATCGCCGCAGAGATCAGCGCCCGGCGCGAGGAGGGCGACCTGCGCGAGAACGGCGGCTACCACGCCGCCCGCGAGGAGCAGGGCAAACAGGAGGCTCGCATCCTCTACTTGAAAGAGTTCCTCCGCAACGCCGAGGTCGGCGAGGCGCCCGCGGCAGGCAACATCGCGCCCGGCATGGTCGTCACGATCTACTTCGACGACGACCAGAGCGACACCGAGACCTTCCTGCTCGGCTCCCGGGAGATCGCGTCGACGACGGATCTGACCGTGTACAGCCCCGAGTCCGCGCTCGGCAAGGCAATCCTCGGCTCCAGCGCCGGCCAGACCGTGACCTACATCGCCCCGAGCGGCGCGGACATCAAGGTCACCGTGGTCGAGTTCGCGCCGTTCAGCGGCTGAGGGCGCTACGGCGTCGCGCCGGATAGCAACACCACCGGGTAACCGGAACTGCGCAGCGCCCCGATCAGTGCCGCGGAGTGGTCCGGGCCTCGGGTCTCCACGGACAGCGCCACCTCGACTTCGCCGAAGCTGAGCCGCGGGTTCTGCCGCGAGTGCGCGACATCGACGATGTTGGCCCGCTGTTCGGCGATCTCGGTGAGCAGCCGGGCCAGCTCGCCGGGCCGATCACCGCAGCGTACGGACAGCCGCAGGAAGCGCCCCGCTGAGGCCAGGCCGTGCTCGATCACGCGCAACAGCAGCATCGGGTCGATGTTGCCGCCGGACAGGATCGCCACCACCGGGCCGTCCGGCTTGACCGCTCCGGTGAGCAGTGCGGCCACCGCGGCACCGCCGGCCGGCTCGACCACCATCTTGTGCCGCTCCAGCATCACCAACAGCGCCGCGGACAGGTCCTCGTCGGTCACCGTGACGATCTCGTCGACGAGCTTGGCGACGTGCGCGAAGTTGAGGTCGCCGGGGCGCTGCACCGCGATGCCGTCGGCGATCGTGGCGCAGTCGTCCAGCTTCACGGGCGTCCCGGCGGCGAGCGACGGAGGATAGGCTGCCGCGCCCCGGGCCTGCACGCCCACGATGCGGATGTCGGGCCGCAGCGCTTTGGCGGCGACCGCGACGCCCGAGATGAGGCCGCCACCGCCGACCGCGGTGACGATCATGGTCACGTCCGGGCACTGGTCGATGATCTCCAGACCAACCGTGCCCTGGCCGGCGATCACGTCCGGGTGGTCGAACGGATGGATCAGCACGGCACCCGTACGCTTCGCGAACTCGCGGGCGGCCACCAGCCCGTCGTCCACGGTGTTGCCGGCGTACTCGATCGTGGCACCGTACCCCTTGGTGGCCGTGACCTTGGGCAGCGGCGCGCCCTCGGGCATGAAGACCGTGGCCCGCGTGCCCAGCAGGCCCGCGGCCAGGGCGACCCCCTGGGCGTGGTTGCCGGCGCTCGCGGCGACGACTCCTCGGGCACGCTCGGCGTCGGACAGCCGGGCGATCCGGGTGTACGCGCCGCGCACCTTATACGACCCCGCACGCTGCTGGTTCTCGCACTTCAGCCACGTCGGTACGCCGAGGGACAAGCTCAGCGGCCGCGAACTCTCCAGCGGCGTGACCCGCACGACCCCGGTCAGCAGCTCCCGGGCGGCCTCGATGTCGGCCAGAGAGAGCAGGTCCAGGTCAACCGGCATACCAGACGTCATGCTCCGATCGTGCCACTCAGACCAGTACCACGCGCTGCCAGGGGTTGGCGACCTCGAACTGGCCGGCCACAGCCAGGAGCAGCAGTTCCGAGTCGGGCGGTCCGACCAGCTGCACCGCGAGCGGCAGCCCGTCCGGGCGCGTCCCGACCGGCACCACGATCGCGGGCAGGCCGGCGATGTTCCACGGGGCGGCGTACGGGGCGTACCGCATGTTCGTCAGCATGTTGCGCCGCCACCGGCCGGTCGCGTGGCCCTCGGCGGGCGGCGGCGTGGCCGCGAGCGCCGGGGTGAGCAGTAGGTCGATCTTGTGGTCCGCGAAAAACTGGATCGACCGCTCGCGCCAGGCGTCCCGCTGCTCCAGCCGAACGTACCCGCGCCGCCACGCCCACCTGCCCAGCCGCACGTGATGCCGGGTGCGCGGCTGCAGCGCCGTGAGGTCGAGCCCCGCGGCGTCAGCCTCCCGGTACGCGGCCGCGAACCACATGGCCAGCCCGGCGGACCCGAACTTGATCGAGTACGCGGGATCGGCGGTGACGGTGTCGTGGCCGGCGTTCACGAGCAGCTTCGACGCCGTGGCGACCGCCGACCGGTTGGGCTCGTCCGGCCGGACACCGGCCAAGGGCGAGCGCAGCGAGACGCCGACCCGCAGCTTCTGCGGCTCGACCAGCTTCGCGGGGCTGCGGCCGGCCAGCACGCTGAAGCCGAGCACCGCGTCGGCGACGGTCGTGGTGAGCACGCCGTTCTCGGCCAGCCCGAACCAGTCGTCCACGCCGAGGTCGCTCGGGACGACGCCGCGGCCGGGCTTGAGGCCGACGAGGCCGCAGCACGCCGCCGGGATCCGGATCGAGCCGAGGCCGTCGTTACATTGGGCCATCGGCACCAGGCCGGCGGCGACGGCCGCGGCCGCGCCGCCCGACGATCCTCCCGGCGTACGGTCGAGCGCCCACGGGTTCCGGGTCGCCCCGTCGGGTCCGTCCGTGACGGCCCAGAGGCCGAGCTCCGGCATCCGGGTCACCCCGACGACGACCGCGCCGGCGCCGCGCAGCCGCCGTACCACCTCGTGATCGTGCTCGGCGACCGGCGTGCGGGCCGCCTCGGAGCCGTTCCAGGTCGGCAGGCCGGCGACCGCGGTGTTCTCCTTCACGGCCACGGGCACGCCGGCGAGCGGCAGGTTCGCCAGGTCCTCCTGCTCGTCGACCTTTTCCGCCTCGGCGATCGCCTCGCCGCCGCGGACCACCCGGAACGCGTTCAGGGAGGGGTCGCTGATGGAGATCTGCTCGAGGTGGTCCGCGACGACCTGGGTGGCCGTGGTGTCGCCGCGCCGCACCGCGCGGGCGATCTGCTTCGCCGTGGCACCCACCCAGGTCGTCGTCAGTTCGTCCATGACCCGCTCCGTCTATGAGGACCTCAGCCGAGCGCCTGCTCCAGATCAGCGAGCAGATCGTCAACGGTTTCGATGCCGACAGACAGTCGCACGAGATCGGCGGGTACTTCAAGCGGCGAGCCCGCAGCGCTCAGGTGTGTCATCTGGCCGGGGTGCTCGATGAGCGACTCGACGCCGCCGAGCGACTCGGCGAGCACGAACAGCTTGGTCCGGTTGCAGACCTGAATTGCCTGCTCCGGGCCGCCGGCCGCGCGGAACGACACGATGCCGCCGTACCGTTGCATCTGCTTTGCCGCGGTCTCGTGTCCGGGATGTGACTCGAGTCCCGGGTAGAACACCTGCGCGACGGCCTCGTGACTCTGCAGGTAGGCGGCGATGCGCTCGGCGTTGTCACAGTGCCGGTCCATCCGCACGCCGAGCGTCCGGATGCCGCGCAAGGTGAGCCAGGCATCGAACGGGCCGTTGATCGCGCCCATCGCGTTCTGGTGATACGCGAGCTCTGCGCCCAGCTCGTCGTCTGCCGCGACGAGCGCGCCGCCGACCACGTCCGAATGCCCGCCGAGGTACTTCGTCGTCGAATGCACGACGACGTCGGCCCCAAGACCCAACGGTTGCTGCAGGTACGGCGACGCGAACGTGTTGTCGACCACCAGCAGCGCGTCGTACTCGTGTGCCAGCCCGGCCAGCGCGGCGATGTCGGCTATGGACAGCAGCGGGTTGGTGGGCGTCTCGGCCCAGATCATCCGGGTGTGGCCGGGACGGAACGCGGCCCGGACCGCGTCGTGATCGTCGAGCGGGACCGCCGTCCAGTCCAGGCCCCACTTCTCGTTCACCTTGGCGAAGAGACGGTACGTGCCGCCGTACGCGTCGCTGGGGATGACGACGTGGTCGCCCGGGAGGCATACCGTACGCAGCAGCGTGTCCTCGGCGGCCAGACCGCTCGCGAACGCCAGGCCGCGCCGGCCGCCCTCGATCGCGGCGAGGCACTCCTGCAGCGCGTCGCGCGTTGGGTTGCCCGAACGGCTGTACTCGTACCCGAGGCGCGGCGCCCCCACGGCGTCCTGGGCGTACGTGCTGGTCTGGTAGATCGGCGGCACCACGGCCCCGGTGCGCGGATCCGGCTCCTGCCCGGCGTGGATGGCGAGGGTGTCGAAGCCGTAGTCGTCAGCGGTCATGCGGGCTCTCCTTTGGCATGCCCTCGTGGCCCTCGCTTCGCTCGGTGCGCTCGGTCATGCGGGCCAAGGCTAGTCTCCACCCGTGGCGGACTGCGTGTTCTGTGCGATCGTGGCGGGATCGGTGCCCGCGTTCACCGTCGTCGACGTTCCGGACGGGATAGCGTTCCTCGACACCCGGCCGGTCTTCAAGGGTCACGTGCTCGTGGCGCCGCGAGCGCACGTGGTCCAGCTGACCGACCTGCCGGCCGAGCTGTTGCCCGGGTACTTCGGACTCGTCCAGAGGATCGCCGCCGCGGTGCCGCTGGCGCTGGGCGCGCAGGGCACGTTCGTGGCCATCAACAACGTCGTGTCCCAGTCGCAGCCGCATCTGCACACCCACGTCGTACCCCGGACCCGGGGCGACGGGCTGCGCGGTTTCTTCTGGCCGAGGCACAAGTACGAGAGCGACGAGGAGGCGGCGTCGTACGCGAAACGCATCGCCGCCGCCGTTAGCGCACCGTAAGCCGGCAGCGACCCGGCACGGTAAGGATTGCGGTCCCTCCGGCGTTACATCTGGCGGATGAAAGGAGTCACCGTGTTCCTGCGGTACAAGAAGCTCGACCTGCCCACTCCCGACCAGGCTTTGCCGGGCCGTTCGACGGAGATGCCGGTGGCGTCGACGCACACCGTGCTGGGCACCCCGCTGAAGGGCCCGTGGCCGGCCGGCTACGAGACCGCCGTCTTCGGGATGGGCTGTTTCTGGGGCGCCGAGCGCATCTTCTGGCAGATCCCCGGCGTGTACTCGACGTCCGTCGGCTACGCCGGCGGCGCGACGCCGAACCCGACATATGACGAGGTCTGCTCCGGTCGCACCGGACACGCCGAGGTCGTCGAGGTGGTCTACGACCCGGCCAAGGTCAGCTATGAGACGCTGCTCAAGGCGTTCTGGGAGAACCACGACCCGACCCAGGGCATGCGCCAGGGCAATGACGTGGGCACGCAGTACCGGTCCACGATCTACACCACGACCGATGCCCAGCTCCGCACGGCGCAGGCGTCCCGCGAGGCGTTCGCGCCGGTGGTCCGGGCGGCGCGGCGTAGCGAGATCACCACGGAGATCGCGCCGCTGGGTAGCTACTACCTGGCGGAGGACTACCACCAGCAGTACCTCTCCGACGCGAAGAACCCGTACGGCTACTGCAACCACGGCCCGAACGGGATGACCTGCCCGATCGGTGTAGCGAAGACCGACGCCTGACGGATGGATTCGTGGGGTGGCAAGGCCACTGGGCTTCGGCTCGGTGGCCTTGACTCATGTCGGGGTCGGTTCGGCTGGGCGGTTCCCAGATCGACTTTCAGAACGCAGCGCGGAGTTGTACAGACTTCATGCCAACGACTGGCTATACTTCGAGCATGACTGTTCTGCCGTTCACCGATGCTCGCAACCGGCTCTCGGAACTCATCGACGAGGTGGCCAGGACGCATGAGCGGGTGGAGATCACGAGGCACGGTCACCCCGTCGCTGTACTCATCTCACCCGACGATCTCGCGACGTTGGAGGAGACTCTGGACGTTCTGTCCAGCCCCGAGGCCATGCGGCAACTCGCCGAGTCCCGTGCGGCGGTCGAAGCCGGTGACGTCCTCGACGGCGACGAGCTCGCCGCGTTGATGGCGAAGCGGTCACGGCGAGCACGGTGACCGACCCGGAGTCCGCCCGGTATCGACTTCAGGTAACAGGACCTGCAGCGCGTGCCCTGGCCGGGCATCTGCCGGAGAAGATAGCCGCGGCGGTATACGAGTTCATCACCATCACACTCCTTGAGAATCCGCATCGTGTTGGCAAGCGACTAGTCCTGCCGCCGTTCGAGGGCACGTGGTCGGCCAGACGCGGCACGTACCGCGTCCTTTACGAGATCGACGAAGATGACCTCGTCGTGACCGTGACGGCGATCGAAAATCGCGCGGACGCGTACCGGTCGCGCTGATTCGAGCAGCCACCGACCTCGGGCACCGCTGCCACCAGCAGTACCTCTCCGACGCGACCGTTCGTTCATCCATTGATCTCGATATCTGGACTGTTGGCACCGCGACCCGGATCGGACCCGGCGCGGTCCCCATAGTGAGCGCGATATCTGGTATCGACTCACGAGGGGAACACCATGCGCCTCAAGGCTCTCGCCAGCCTCGCGGCCGGCGCGGCCGCGCTCGCCGGCTCGCTCGTCGCCGCGTCGCCCGCTCAGGCCGCCCAGCTGCCGTGCTGGCTGGCGGGCAGCGGCAGCACCGCCTCGGCGGGATGCTACAGCGGCTCGTCCATAACCTGGCGGCTCGCGGCAGACTGTCTGGATCGTTCCAACATCAAGTGGCCGGTCGTTGTCACCACGCTCTACAGCGACTACGTCACCGGCGACGGCACCCGGTCGCTGACCTGCCCGAACTCGCTTTCTGCCCAGGGCCGCATCGAGGTCCGCTGACCCATCGGGGCGGCATACCTTCCCAAGCCGCGGCACCCGGCATTAAGAGCCGCGGCACCCGGTATCAAGAAGGGCGCCGCCCCGACCTGGGCGGAGGTCGGAGCGGCGCTGACTTTGCCCCCGGGGCGGGGCCTCAGGGCCGGCCGGTCCGCACGGGGGCACGGTGCCCG
>JBKOWB010000448.1:0-4588 GCA_046724195.1 Actinomycetota bacterium | reverse complement strand
CCCCTGGTGGGCTTGCTGCGTTCTATAACCCTCCGTGGCGCGGTGCCTATGGCCCAGCCGAGGAACCGGTCGTGCAGGTCAGCCGGGTCCGGCACCTTGTTAGCCGCGCTGTCGTCGATCGCATCGAGCATCTGGATCGTGAGGTACAAGATCAGGCCGAGGCGCTCCTCGACATACTCCTCGGCGAGGTCGACCTTCGCGGGCGCGTAGGGCCACGCAAAGGTTCGAGTGAGGTTTCGGCTCGACTCGCCCTGGATCCGCAGCACCTCATCCATCGAACACGCCGTACTCGACCCTCCCGGTCCTCCGAGATTCGGCGGTAGTTACAGGCTCGACTAGGCTTGTGCGTTGACGCAGCTCCCGGAGGTTCGAGAAGGTATGAAGCAGGGCGTACACAAACATGACCTCGTCGATACCACCGAGATGTACCTGCGCACGATCCTGGAGCTGGAGGAGGAGGGTGTTCCGCCGCTGCGGGCCCGCATCGCCGAGCGGCTGCACCAGAGCGGTCCCACGGTCAGCCAGACGGTCGCGCGGATGGAGCGCGACGGCCTGCTGACGGTCGAGGGCGATCGGCACCTGCTGCTGACCGCGGAGGGCCGGACCGCGGCGATCGCCGTCATGCGCAAGCATCGCCTGGCCGAGCTGCTGCTGGTCAACGTCATCGGCATGCCGTACGAGGAGGCTCACGACGAGGCCTGCCGGTGGGAGCACGTGATGAGCGACTCGGTGGAGAAGAAGGTCTACGAGCTACTCAACAAGCCCACCCGGTCGCCGTACGGTAACCCGATCCCGGGCCTGCATGTGCTGGACGACGCCCAGGTCGCGAGCCAGGGCAACGCGGGCGAGCGCAACCTGGCGTTCCCCGGCCTGACCGGCAGCGTCGTGGTGCGACGGATCTGCGAGAGCGTGCAGACCAACGCCGGCGTACTGCGTCAGCTGCACGCGGCCGGCATCGACCCGGGCGCGACGGTCACGGTGGCGCAGGAACGTGACGGCGTCACGATCGACCGCTCCGGCGACAAGATCCGGCTGCCCCGCGAGGTGGCGTCCCGGGTGTTCGTGGACGCCCACTGACTCACGTCGTGTCCATCGCCTTGGCGAGGTTGAACAGCTTGGCCGACATCGGATTCACGGTGTCGGGCTTGGCGGTCTTCGGAAACGTGAACTTCAGCGTCTGCAGTTGAGCGGCCTCGCTGAGCCAGCCGATCTCGATGATCGGACCGTGGTCCCCGCCGGCCTTTGAGACGAGACGGTAGCCGGCCTTGCCGAGACCCTTGAGCTTGGTGGCCTTGTCCGGCATGACCGTGTCGAGGAACAGGGTGGCGTCGGCCGTCGTGCTCTCGACCACGGAGAGTGCGAGGTTCGGGTAATCGCCATCCTCGGTCTGCACCACGCACGTGGACGTGTCGTCGATCTGGTCGGCAGCCGCGACGGTGAACCTGACGCCGATCTTCTGCTGGATGAACGCGTAATCCCAGAGGATGCACGCGCCCCCGGCCGACGCGGCCGGCTGCTCGACGATCTGCACGGGCGGCAGTTCAGACGCAGCCGCGTCCTTGCCGGTGCAGCCGGCGAGCGCCAGCAGCGCCGCCGCGGCACCGATCGTGAAGAGACGCGAACGCACGTAGGTCCTCCCGAATAATCGGGGCACACCGTACTTGGTCTCCGGGCGGGTGCGGAAGCCCGGCTCAGGCACCGCGAGCGTACGGAACGTGCCTTGACACTTGCTGTCAAGTAGCGGAAGCTGGCTCGGTGGCCGGCCGCAGCGAGCTCCTCGAGCAGATCGCGCGGCTGCTCGACGTACGGCTGCTCGACCCGCTCGAGGTGCTGCTCGAGGGCGACGACGCCGTGCTGGCGCTGCGCCGGCTGGTGCGGATCCGCGCCGGGCAGTGGGCCGACGCGATGCGCGATGGCGACGACGTCACCGCGGTGATGACCGGCGCCCGGCTGATCGCCACGCTGTATCCGGGCGACCGGGCGTTCGACCCGCCGATCGACTGGTGGCGGACCCCACTCGGGCAGACCATTGCCCGCCGGGTCGGTCACCCGTCGGCCGATTCGGTCTCGTACGCGACGGCCGGCGCGATGCTCGGCATCAGCCGGCAGGGCGTGCACGACCTGGTCCGCCGCGGGCGCCTGCCCCGGCACCCCGACGGCGGCGTCCCGTCGTCGGCGATCCGCGACCGCCTGCGTATCCAGGAAGACCGCTCGCGTGACACCGAGGAGAAACCGTGATCAACGACCGCCTGATCGACGCCGGTGAGCTGCCCCTGGCCGTACGCGACTTCGGCGGCGACGCACCGCCGCTGCTCCTTCTGCACGGCGGGGGCGGCAACCTCGCGCACATGACGACGCTGGCCAGGGCCCTGCGTCCGCGGCATCGGGTGGTCACCGTCGACCTGCGAGGGCACGGACGCTCCGGCGACGGCCCGTGGTCGTGGGACGCCGCGCTGGGCGACCTCGCCGCGGTCGCCGTGCAGATGGAACTGGACCGGCCGGCGGTCGTCGGGCATTCGCTCGGCGGCATACTCGCCGCCCTATGGGGCCAACGCCACCCCGAGTCACCCGGCGTCGTCAGCCTCGACGGCAATCCCCCGCCGACCCGCCCGGAACAGCTGACCGGGCTCGACCCGGACAAGGCGGCCGCCGAGCTGGTCCGGCTGAGCGCGGTCTTCGACGCGATGCTGGCCGGGATGGGCCAGGTCATCGAGGCGGACCAACTGGCCGACATGGTCGAGCGGCAGCAGATGGCCGCCCGGGACATGGGCGCCAACGAGAAGGTGTGGATCGAGGGCTTCCGACGGAACCTCGTCCACCAGGACGGCGAGACCTCGACGCGCCCCACCGCGGAGACCGGCGCTCAGATCCGTACGCTGGTGGATGATCTTGATCTTGGTCCGGTGTACGGCACGACGCGGTGCCCGGAGCTCGTGGTGCTCGCGACGCGCGACCTGCCGGAGCAGGAGCCGTTCGCGGATCTCTACGCGGCCCACCGGCGCTTCCTGGTCGACCAGGCGGCCGCGGCCGCGCTGACCGCGCCGAACTTCCGTTACCTGCAGCTCGAGGACGCCTCGCACGCCATGGTCATCGAACAGCCCGAGTTGCTGGCCAAGATGATCGGCGACTTCCTGGCTCAGGTGAGATAGCCCGGCGGCCGCTCACGGCGGGAGCCGGGTGGCCGGTCACGGCCGGAGCCCGGCGGCCGCTCACGGCCGGAGCGGTTTCGCCGCCCCAGACGCGGCCAGGCCAATGGCCAGCGCGCCGAGTACACAGAGGATCGCGCGCAGCACGCCGAAGTGCTGGGCCAGGAAGCCGATCAGCGGTGGACCGGCGAGGAACGCGCCGTACCCGATGGCTCCGGCCACCGACACGTTCACCGCGGCCCGGACCGGGTCGTCGGCGGCCGAGCTCATGCCGATCGGGAAGCCCAGCGACGCGCCGGCGCCCCAGAGCAGCGCGCCGAGCAGGGCCAGCGGGACCGAGAGGCTCCACACCACCAGCAACAGGCCGACCGCGGCAGAGGCAGCGGTGAGGCGCAGGACGGTGACCCGGCCCCAGCGCTCGATCGCGGGGCCGCCGTACATCCGGGTGAGCGTCATCGCGGTGACGAACGCGCCGAAGCCGATGGCGCCGATCGTCTCGCTGGCGTGGTAGCCGTCCACGAGGCTGATCGCGAGCCAGTCGTTCGCCGTACCCTCCGTGAAGCCAAAGCCGAGCATGATCAGGCCGATCAGCAGCGTCCGCGGGTTCCGCCACGCTTGCAGCGCGCTCACCGACCGGCGTTCCTCGTGCGGCAGGGCCGTGTAGGGCAGGAACCGCCGTACCATCGCCACCATCACGCCGGCCGTGAGCCCGGCCGTGATGAACAGCTGAGCCGACAGCGACAGGCCGACCGACGCGGCCGCGGCGCCGAGGCCCGCGCCGACGACCGTGCCCAGACTGAAGCCGGCATGAAAGCGGGGCATGACGGTACGGCCGAGGCGGCGCTCGACGTCGGCGCCCTCGACGTTCATCGCGACGTCCCACGTGCTGTTCCCGATGCCGGCCAGCACCAGGCCGATCCCGGCCACCGGAACCGAGCCGAGCGCCGTCCCGGTGCCGAGTCCCAGCAGGCCGAGCACCACGGACATGCTGCCCAGCAGGACCGCCCGGGCCGGGCCGATCCGTTGCACGAGCGGGCCGGCCAACGGGATCGCGGCGATCGCGGCCGCGGACAGGCAGAGCAGCAGCAGGCCAAAGCCGGCCGGGGACAGGTTCAGGTCGTCGCGCGCGGCGGGTGCGCGAGCCAGCCAGCCCGCGTACGCCAGGCCGTTGGTGGCGAACGTGACGCCGACCGCGACCTTGGCCGTGTCAAGCCGGGGAAGGTCGAGGTCGAGGCTCACGACTCGAACTTACACGTTAAAGCGGCGGGTCGCATCGAATTAGGCTCGGCACGTGACCGATCTCGTCGGCCGCCAACTGGCCCTGCAGGCGGGGGCTCGGGAGGTGCTGGCGACCACGTGCCGATGACGCTGGACGGCTGGCGGATCGACCTGTCCATCTGGCTGTACGACGACCACGCCCATGTCACCGCTTGGCACGAGGC
>JBKOWB010000100.1:0-11200 GCA_046724195.1 Actinomycetota bacterium | reverse complement strand
CGTGCGGCCGGCGACCTTGCGGCCGGCGACCGTGCGGCCAGTGGCCGTCTGGTGGGGGATCGCATCGCTGGCGAGCGGCTGGCCGCCAGCCTCCGGATGCCGCTGCCACCGCCGCCGGGCACCGAACTGGACCTCTCTCCGGGTGTCCCGGACTTGTCGGCCTTCCCGCGAGCCGCGTGGCTCCGCGCGGAACGAGCGGTCCTCGACCACGCCGCCGCCACCGATCTCAGCTATGGCGACCCCCGGGGGAGCGCCCCGCTGCGCCACGAGTTGATCCGCTGGCTCGCGCGTACCCGTGGTGTCCAGGCAGACGCGGACGACGTCCTCGTCGTCGGCGGCGTGGCCCAGGCTCTGGCTTTGCTCGCGCAGGCCCTGCGCGCCCGTGGTGTGGACGCCGTCGCGGTGGAGGACCCCGGCTCGCGGGGCGCCCGCGACCAGCTGACGCACTGGGGTTTGCGGCCGATCCCCGTCCCCGTCGATTCCGAGGGCATGCGGATCGACGACCTGACCGGTACGGGCCTCGACGCCGTCCTGCTCACGCCGGCGCACCAGTTTCCCACCGGCGTCGTGCTCGGCCCCCGGCGCCGGATCGCGCTCCTCGCGTGGGTGACCGCCGGCCGCCGGCTGGTCATCGAGGACGACTACGACGCTGAGCACCGCTACGACCGCGCACCGGTCGCCGCGCTGCAGGCCTCGGCGCCCGACCGCGTGGCGTACACCGGAAGCACGTCGAAGTCCCTGGCACCAGGCATGCGGCTGGGGTGGCTGATCGCACCCCGCGGCCTGCGCGACGACCTGATCGCCGCCAAGCACGCGAGCGACCTCGGCAATCCGGCGCTGCCGCAGTTGGTCGTCGCGCATCTGCTGGCGAGTGGCGAGTACGAGCGCCATCTCCGCAACGTACGGGCCCGCCAGCGGCACCGTCGCGACGCGTTGCTCGCCGGCCTGCGCGAGCACCTACCCGAAGCCCGGGTCGAAGGCATCGCGGCCGGCCTCCATCTGCTCATCACGCTGCCGCATCTGGCCGGCCAGATCGACGACACCGAGTTGGCCCGGCACGTCGGCGCGACCGGGATCTTCGTCCACCCGCTCTCCTGGCACCGCCAGCGTCCGGGGCCGCCGGGACTGGTGCTCGGCTACGCGGCACAGGCGCCGGACCGGCTCCGCGACGCGGGCTGGCGCATCGCCCAGGCGGTGAACACGTTCCGACCGTGATGCGGGCCGGCGCCTTGTCCCGGGCGGTGAACACGGCGCAGCTACCCGGTCGGCGCGAGGCGTAGCCGGCCATCCGGTCCAAGCCCGACAGGGATCGGGTCGCTCAGTTCGCCGACGAACCGGCCGTCCGGTCCGGCGTTGCGGAACGCGAGCAACACCCAGTGCCCGTCGTGGTCCCGGATGATCCGGCCACTGTAGAGCGAGGAGTCCGTTACCGGGTACGCAGTGGCGGTGTCGAATGGGCCCAGAAGCGAGCCGGCGGTCACCGCCCACACGCCGCCGCCGGCACCGGTCGTCCTGCGGGCGGCCGCGAGTTCCTGGCGTAGGCAGGAGAAGAGCAGGACCGGCCGCCCGTCTACGACCTCCACCTGCGGGACCTCCATCTGGCCGAAGCCCGCGCCGGGCTCGCTGAGCGGCGCCTCGGCTCGCCAGGTGACGAGGTCGCTCGATCGGGCGTGGCCGATTACGCCCCGATCGTCGACCGGCCCGTGCTTGGCTCGGGCGGTGACGAGCATGTGCCAGCCGTCGCCACCGGGGTCGGGCAGGAGCCACGGGTCGCGCCAGGCCTCGTCGGGCCACGCGCTGCCGCCGTACGTCTCGTACCACCGCGCGTCGGCCGAAAGGATCGGCTCGTCCCCCCAGCGTTCCCACGTGTACAGGTCGTCCGAGGTCACCAGCCCGATGCGCTGTATCAGGCCCTGCTCCGCGCTGCCGGCCCCGGTGTAGAACATGTACCAGCGACGGTCCGGGCCGCGTACCACGGATCCGGTCCACGTGGCGACATCGTCGAAGGCGGGACGGTCGCTGGGCACCAGCGCGTCCGTGACCTGGGTCCAGTCGATCAGATCGGTGGAGACCGCATGGCCGACGCTGGCGCGCAGGTGCCGGCGCTCGGGGTCGTGCAGTGCCCGGGACGCGCGAAGGAAGAAGACGTGGTAGGTGTCCGCCTCCTTCGCGAGCCAGAAATCCCACGTCCAGGCGTCGGGAAGTCGAAGCATCGCGGAGCTCCTCACCGGCCGCCACTGTCGAGCTCGACGTTCACCGTAGCGTCGGCGCGCCCGCGGTCCGCGGGCAAGCTTGGTGTTACCGCTAACATGATTCCCGCATCGGCAGCGGCGAGGGGAGGCGGCGATGCCGGAAGTCCCGGGGGGCGCCAGGGTTTCGGACACGCGGGCGGCGACCATGGCCGACGTGGCCCGGACGCTGGGTCTCTCTCACCAGACCGTCTCGCGAGTGCTGAACGGCCACCCATCAGTGCGGCCGGACACGCGAGCACGGGTGCTCCAAGCCATCGAGGATCTCGGCTACCGCCGTAACTCGGCGGCCCGCGCCCTGGTCACCCGCCGATCGCAGACGGTCGGCGTGGTCAGCTTCGACACCACTCTGTACGGCCCGGCGAGCACGCTGGCCGGGATCGAACATGCCGCGCAGCAGGCGGGCTACTTCGTCAGCGTCGCCATCGCGAAGGCGTTGACCGCCGAGACGGTACGGGACGCGCTCGAGCGCCTGATCGCACAGAGCGTCGAGGGCGTCATCATCATCGCCCCGCTGCTCGGCACGGTGGAGGCGCTGCCCGCGCTGACCCGTAGCGTGCCCGTGGTGATCGTCGAGAGCGGGAACGCGCCGGGCCTGGCGTCCGTCCGGGTGGACCAGTTCGAGGGTGCCCGGATGGTCACCCGCCACCTGCTCGAGCAGGGCGCCCCGACGGTGTGGCACGTGGCCGGGCCGGGGGACTGGGTCGAGGCGGAGGCCCGCGTCGCCGGCTGGCGCGCCGAGCTGACCCGTGCGGGCGCGCCGGTGCCGGATCTGCTGCGAGGGACGTGGCGACCCGAGTCCGGATACCAAGCCGGCCGGAAGCTGGCGCGCCGGACGGACGTCGACGCGGTGTTCGTGGCGAACGACCAGATGGCGCTGGGGCTGCTGCGCGCGTTCCACGAGGCCGGCGTACGCGTGCCGGCCGACGTCCTGGTGGCGGGCTTCGACGATGTCCCGGAGGCCGCCTTCTACTCGCCGCCGCTCACCACGGTGCGGCAGGACTTCGGCGCGGTCGGCCGCCACAGCATCGACCTGCTGCTGGAGCAGGTGGTGCACCGCGGCACCGAAACCCGCCCGGCGGTGCTGCCGGTCGAGCTGGTGGTCCGGCAGAGCACGCTCCGCTAGCGGGCCGCCAGGAATCGAGCCTCGTGGAAGCGTGTCGATAACCAGCTCTTGACACGGGCAAATGTTAGCGCTAACAATCCATAGAGATGTGAGCGCTAACACACAAGGACGGACGATGACCCCTCCCCGCAAAGGCCGCCCAGCCGTCATCGGAGTGGACTTCGGCACGCTGTCCGGCCGGGCCGTCGTGGTGGCCGTCGACGACGGCACGACGCTGGGTCGTGCGGTTCTCGAGTACGCCCACGGGGTGCTGACGGAGACGCTCCCGGCCACAGCCGACCGCGACAGCGCCGGCCCCCGCGACGGCGAGAGCGGCGCTCACCGCGACGGCGAGAGCGGGGCTCACCGCGACGGCGAGAGCGGGGCTCACCGCGACGGCGAGAGCGCCGGCGACCGGGTCCGGCTGCCCCACGACTGGGCGCTGCAGGTGCCGGCCGACTACGTCGACGTGCTGCGCAACGCCGTACCGAAAGCGCTCGCCGCCAGCGGTGTCTCCGCCGACGACGTGGTCGGCATCGGGACCGACTTCACCGCCTGCACGGTGCTGCCGACCCTCGCCGACGGCACGCCGCTGTGCGAGTTGGACGAGTTCCGGAACCGGCCGCACGCGTACGTGAAGCTCTGGCGTCACCACGCCGCCCAGCCGCAGGCCGATCGCATCAACGCCCTCGCGCACGAGCGCCGCGAGCCGTGGATCGCGCGCTACGGCGGGAAGCTCTCGTCGGAGTGGGAGCTGGCCAAGGGCCTGCAGCTGCTGGAGGAGGACCCGGAGATCTACCGCCGGATGGACCACTGGGTGGAGGCGGCGGACTGGATCATCTGGCGGCTGTCCGGCACGTACGTGCGCAACATCTGCACCGCCGGCTACAAGGCCGTGTACCAGGACGGCCGTTACCCGTCCCGGGACGTCCTCGGCGCCCTGGACGAGCGCTTCGTCGACTTCTTCGACGCGAAGGTCGCCCAGCCGCTGGCCGAGCTCGGCGACGCGGCCGGCGGGCTCACCGAGGAGGCGGCCCGCTGGACCGGCCTACGCCCCGGTACGCCGGTGGCGGTCGGCAACGTCGACGCGCACGTGACGTCGCCCGCGGCGCAGGCGATCGAGCCGGGCCAGATGCTCATGGTCATGGGCACGTCCACGTGCCACGTGATGAACAGCGACACGCTTGCCGAAGTGCCCGGCATGTGCGGCGTGGTGCGGGACGGGATCACGCCCGGGCTCTGGGGCTACGAAGCCGGCCAGAGCGGCGTCGGCGACATCTTCGCCTGGCAGGTGCGCAACGCGGTGCCCGCCGAGTATGCCGGACGGGCCGCGGCGCAGGGCGTGGACCTGCACGAATACCTGACCCAGCTGGCCGCCCGGCAACAGGTGGGCGCACATGGCCTGGTGGCGCTCGACTGGCTCAGCGGCAACCGCTCGGTGCTGGTCGACCACGAACTCTCCGGACTCGTCGTCGGGCTGACGCTGAGTACGCGGCCGGAGGACATCTACCGCGCCCTGCTGGAGTCCACCGCGTTCGGCACCCGGAAGATCATCGAGTCGTTCGAGGCCAGCGGCGTACCGGTCACCGAGCTGGTGGTCGCGGGCGGGCTGCTGAAGAACCGGTTCCTCATGCAGCTCTACGCGGATGTCACCCGGCGGCCGCTGTCGCTGCTGGACTCCGATCAGGGTCCGGCGCTCGGGTCGGCGATCCACGCGGCGGTCGCGGGCGGCGCATACCCGGACGTGCACGCCGCATCGGCGGCGATGGGGCGCAAGCAGACCGCGGCCTACCTGCCCGACGAGGCCCGGGCCCGGGCCTACGACCCGCTCTACGCCGAGTACGCCGCGCTGCACGACTACTTCGGGCGTGGCGGCAACGACGTGATGCACCGGCTGCGGGCGGTCCAGCGGAAGGCGGTCTCCTCATGACGCCGTCGATCGACAACGTCCGCCGCGAGGTCAGTGAACTGCACGCCGAGCTTGTCCGGTACGGCCTCGTCGCCTGGACCGCCGGCAACGTCTCCGGGCGGGTGCCGGGCACCGAGATGTTCGTCATCAAGGCCAGCGGCGTCGACTACGACGATCTCAAGCCGGACGCGATGATCCTGTGCGACCGGGACGGGTCGGTGCTCGAGGGTGACCTGTCCCCGTCCAGCGACACCGCCGCCCACGCCTACGTGTACCGCGAGATGCCGGAGGTCGGCGGCGTCGTGCACACCCACTCGCCGTACGCGACCGCCTGGGCCGCCCGGGGCGAACCGATTCCGTGCGTACTCACCGCGATGGGCGACGAGTTCGGCGGGGACATCCCGGTCGGTCCGTTCGCGCTGATCGGCAGCGATGACATCGGCAGGGGGATCGTCGCGACGCTGCGCGGTTCGCGCTCACCCGCGGTGCTGATGCGCAACCACGGTGTCTTCACTGTCGGCCGGAACGCGCGTGCGGCGGTGAAGGCGGCCGTCATGTGCGAGGACGTGGCGCGGACCGTGCACCTGACCCGCCAGCTCGGCGAGCCGCTGGCAATCCCGCAGTCCGATATCGACCGGCTGTACGACCGGTACCAGAACGTCTACGGCCAGCGCTGAGGGAGGCCAACCATGTACCGGATCTGGTTTCTCACCGGAAGCCAAGGCCTCTACGGTGACGACGTCGTCGCCCAGGTCGTTGCCCAGTCCCAGCAGATCGCCAAGCAACTGGACAGCGCCGGCGAGATCCCGTGCGAGGTGGTGTGGCGGCCGGTTCTCACGGACGCGGCGGCCATCCGGCGTACCTGCCTGGAGGCCAACGCGGACCCCAGCGTCGTCGGCGTGATCGCCTGGATGCACACGTTCTCCCCGGCCAAGATGTGGATCGGCGGCCTCGACGCCCTGCGCAAGCCGCTGCTGCACCTGCACACCCAGGCCAATGTCGAGCTGCCGTGGGCGGACATCGACATGGACTTCATGAACCTCAACCAGGCCGCACACGGCGATCGCGAGTTCGGCTACATCCAGACCCGGCTCGGCGTCGCCCGCAAGACCGTGAGCGGCCACGTCAGCGACCCGTCGGTGGCCGAGCGGATCGGCGTCTGGGCCCGGGCCGCCACGGCCGCCACCGCGCTGCGCACCATGCGGCTGGCCCGTTTCGGCGACAACATGCGCGACGTCGCGGTGACCGAGGGGGACAAGGTCGAGGCGGAGCTGCGTTTCGGCGTCTCGGTCAACACGTACGGGGTGAACGATCTGGTCGCCGCTGTCGACGCGGCGCCGGACACGGGTGTCGACGCGCTCGTCGCCGAGTACGAGGAGCGCTACGACGTCGTCCCGGAACTGCGCCGCGGCGGCGAACGCCACGAGTCGCTGCGCTACGGCGCCCGGATCGAGCTGGGGCTGCGATCCTTCCTCGACGGCGGCGGTTTCACCGCGTTCACCACGAACTTCCAGGACCTGGGCGGGCTGCGCCAGCTGCCCGGGCTGGCCGTGCAACGGCTGATGGCCGACGGTTACGGCTTCGGCGGCGAGGGCGACTGGAAGACGTCCGTCATGCTGCGCGCCTGCAAGGTCATGGCCGATGGACTGCCCGGCGGGACGTCCTTCATGGAGGACTACACGTACCACCTGGTGCCCGGAGCGGAGAAGATCCTGGGCGCGCACATGCTGGAGGTGTGCCCGTCGATCGCGGCGGGCAGGCCAAGACTCGAGATCCACCCGCTCGGCATCGGCGACCGCGAGGACCCCGTCCGCCTGGTCTTCGACGCCGCACCCGGCCCGGGCGTCGTGCTGGGCATCGCCGACCTCGGCGACCGGTTCCGCCTGGTCGGCAACGAGATCGAGGTGGTCGCCCCGGACGCGCCGCTGCCGAAACTGCCCGTGGCGCGCGCGGTGTGGCGGCCGGCGCCCGATTTGCGGACCGCCACCGAGGCATGGCTGATCGCCGGCGGCCCGCACCACACCGTCCTGTCCACCGCACTGACCAGCGAGCACCTGTGGGACTTCGCCGAGATGACCCGAACCGAGCTCGCCCTCATCGACCACGACACCCGGGTCCGGCGGTTCATCCAGGAACTGCGCTGGAACCAGGCGTACCACCGGCTCGCTGCCGGGATGTAAGTCAACCCGCTCCAACGTGAAGGGCTGCGAACATGAACGGTCCCATCTCACGCCGAACCCTCTTCCGGGGTGCCCTCGCCGGCATCGGCGCGGCCGCCCTCGCCGGCTGCTCCTCACCCGTGGGGGCCGGCCTCGCCAACACCCCCCTCGACCCCGGCACCGTCGAATACTGGAACCTGTTCGGCGGTGGCGACGGCGTCCGCATGCAGCAGATGCAGGACGGCTATCGCAAGGCCAACCCGAACACCCCGCTGCAGGCGGTCACGCTGGCCTGGGGTAACCCGTACTACACGAAACTGTCGCTAGCCACCGTGGGCGCCAAACCGCCGAACGTGGCCGTGTCCCACCTGACCCGGATGAAGACGCTGCAGGAGGCGGATCTGCTGCAGGAGCTGCACCCTGAGGATCTGGCCCGGCACGGGATGTCGGCCGAGATGTTCAACAAGCGCGCCTGGGAGGCCGGCCTGGTCAACGGCAAGATCTACGCGGTCCCGCTGGACACCCATCCGTTCGTGCTGTTCTACAACACGAAGATCTGCGGGCAGGCGGGCCTGCTCGACGGCGCCGGCAACCTCAAGCCGATCAAGGGCCCGGACGCGTTCCAGGACGCCCTCACCAAGGTCCAGAAGATCACCGGCCAGTACGGGGCCACGCACGGCATCAATGCCGACACGGCCACCCCGTGGCGCCTGTTCCAGACGATGTATTCGCAGCTCGGAGGCCAGGTGCTGGCCGACAACGGCACGAAGGTCGTGCTGGACGACGCCAAGGCCAAGCAGGTCCTCGACTACCTTCGCACGCTGACCGTCGATAAGAAACTGATGCCGGGGAACATCGACTACCAGGGCGCCATCGCGCTGTTCGCGAGCGGCGCGTCCGGGTTCCACCTCAACGGCGAGTGGGAGATCAGCACATTCCAGACCGCCAAGATGCCGTTCAGCATGACGCTTGTGCCGAACATCTTCGGTGGCCCGTACGCCGTGCAGGCCGACTCGCACACGCTGATATTGCCCCGCCGCGGCGACCAGACCCGGGCGCAGCTCGACCTGTCGCTGGGCTTCATCAAGTCCTTGCTGGATCAGAGCATGACGTGGGCCGAGGGCGGTCACGTCCCGGCGTGGCTGCCCTTCGCGCAGAGCGACGCCTACAAGAAGCTCACGCCGCAGTCCAACTACGCGGCCGCGGCCGACGCCGCGGTCTATGACCAGCCCGGCTGGTACTCCGGCTCCGGCTCGAACTTCGAGATCGTCATGGGTTCGGCCATCGGCGGCGTCGAGGCCGGCCAGCTCACCCCGGAGGCCGCGATCTCGCAGATCCGGTCACAGCTCACCGCCCTCGCGGGCACTCCGTCGCCGGTCTGAGGAGGCATCCGCCGTGACGACAACCACAGCCGAAGATCTCACTACCACCCGGCCACCGACCCAGAGCGCCCTCGCCGTCCGCGGCGAGCATCAGCCGGGTCACGCCCGACCCGCCGTGCTGCTCATGGCCCCCTTCCTCGTCCTCTACGTGCTGTTCATCATCGGACCGTCGCTCTACATGTTCGTGATGAGCTTCTTCGACACCAGCCTGGTCCAATCCGGACTGGGCCCCTTCGCCGGTTTCCGTAACTTCGGGGATGCGCTGGGCAACTCCGCCTTCTGGGCGTCGATGTGGCACACCATCTGGTTCACCATCCTCACCACGCCACCGCTGGTCGTGCTCGCGTTCGTGTTCGCGCTACTGGCGGACCGGGTGCGCCGCGGGCGCTGGTTCTACCGGCTTGCGTTCTTCCTGCCGTACATCCTGCCGTCCGCTGTGGTCGCGCTGATCTGGATCTGGCTCTACACCCCGGAGCTCGGCCTGCTCGGCCGCGTCGCCACCAGCCTCGGCTTCGCCGAGCCCAGCTGGCTGGGCAACCCGAACCTGGCAATGTGGTCGATTGCCGTCACCACCCTGTGGTGGACGCTTGGCTTCAACTTCGTGCTGTACCTCGCCGGCCTGCAGGACATCCCGCGGGATCTGTACGAGGCGGCGTCGATCGACGGGGCCGGGCCGTGGCAGCAGATCCGCCGCATCACCATTCCCATGCTGGCCCGCACCACGTCCTTGGTGCTCGTGCTCCAGGTGATCGCCTCGCTGAAGGTGTTCGACCAGATGTACATCATGACCAGCGGCGGGCCGAACTTCAGCACCCGCCCGGTGCTCGAGTACGTCTACGACGTCGGATTCACCGACTTCCGCGTCGGCTACGCCGCGGCCGTGTCGACGCTGTTCTTCATCCTCGTGCTGGCCGTGTCCGCCGTGTGGGTGGTCCTCACCCGCCGCCAGGAACAGGGGTTCTGACCATGACAACAGTCACCGACACCCGGCCGCAGCACAGCGCCCCCACAGTCACGCGGGAGGCCATCGACCGGCGCATGAAGCTGTTCAACGCGGTGTGCGCCGGGGTGCTCCTCGCGTTCGCGCTGCTCTGGCTCGTACCGATCGCCTGGACCATCGACACCGCGCTCAAGCCCAATGCAGAGACCACCAACCCAACCTGGGCGATCAAGGACCCGACATTCGCGTCGTTCCGCACGCTGTTCGCGCAGGGCGACATCTGGAACTGGTACGCGTCCAGCTTCATCATCTCCACCGTGACCGCGGCGGCGACGGTGCTGACCGCCAGCATGGCCGCCTTTGCGCTGTCCCGGATGCGGTTCCGGTTCCGCTGGGTGGTGTTCTGGTTCATCCTGATCGGCATCATGATCCCGCAGCAGGTGCTGATCGTGGCGCAGTTCAAGGAGATCGCCGCGCTGCACCTGCTCAACACGTACTGGGCGGTGATCCTGCCGCAGATCCCCCTCGCCATCGCCGTGTTCATCTTCAAGCAGTTCTTCGACGGCGTTCCGCGCGACCTCGACGAGGCGGCGCGCGTGGACGGCGCCGGCTTCTTCCGGACCTACTGGCGGGTGGTCATGCCGCTGAGCCGGCCGGTCGTGTCGGCGGTGGCCATCTTCACGTTCGTGTGGAGCTGGAACAACCTGCTGTGGCCGCTGCTCGTGCTGACCAACCCCAAGCTGATGACCATTCCCGTCGGTCTGGCGACCGTCCAGGGCACCTACGGCATCCGGTACGCCGACACCATGGCGGGCGCCATCCTCGGCGCGTTGCCGCTCGTGATCCTCTTCCTGTTCTTCCAGCGCCGCATCGTGGAAGGCATCGCCGGTACCGGCCTCAAGGGCTGACGTTAGGAGTTCTTCTCGTGCACCACGCCTCACTCACCATCGATTCCCGCCTGCGGGTGTCCGACGTCGACCCGCGACTGTACGGGTCGTTCGTGGAACACATGGGTCGATGCGTCTACACCGGAATCTACGAACCTGGCCACCCGCAGGCGGACGCCGGGGGGTTCCGCCGCGACGTGGCCGACCTGGTCCGCGAGCTCGGCGTGCCGATCCTGCGGTACCCGGGTGGCAACTTCGTGTCCGGCTACAACTGGGAGGACGGCATCGGACCGCGTGACCAGCGGCCGAGGCGGCTCGACCTGGCCTGGCGCTCGCTGGAGAGCAACCAGGTCGGGGTGGACGAGTTCGTCTCCTGGTCGCGCGACGTCGGCAGCGCGCCGATGATGGCCGTCAACCTCGGCACTCGTGGCGTGGATGCGGCGCGCCACCTCGTCGAGTACTGCAACCACCCGTCCGGTACGTACTGGTCGGACCTGCGGCGGGCCAACGGGTCGCCGGCCCCGCACGACGTGAAGCTGTGGTGCCTGGGCAACGAGATGGACGGCCCG
>JBKOWB010000400.1:0-6724 GCA_046724195.1 Actinomycetota bacterium | reverse complement strand
CCGGGCCCGCAGATCGGAGTCCGCGAGCAGCTGTTCCATCCGTTCGGCGAACGCCGCGACGTCCCCCACCGGCGCCAGCGCTGCGGCGTCGCCGGCGATGAGCCGCGTCTCGGGGACGTCGAATGCCACGAACGGCAGCCCGAACGCCATGTATTCCATCGCCTTGACCGGCGTCACGAAACCCTCGACGTTGGGCTCGATGCCGAGGTCCGCCGTGGACAGATACTCGGCGACCTCATCCCGCGTCGCCCAGCCGGGGAACGTGACCCACCGTTCCAGCCCGCGTTCCCGCACCATCCGCTCGGCGTCCGGGACGGCGTCGCCGACTCCGAGGAACGTGAACGCACAGTCCGTACGCCCCAGCTTGTGCACGAGGTGGGTGATCGCGTCGACCGCCAGGTCGATACTGTCCTGCGGGCCCATCATGCCGACCAAGACGCACAGGTGGCGGTGCCCCCGACGCAGCTCCGGCCGGGGCGCCCGGCGGGTCGTCTCGCACAGCCGGGGGCCGTTGCCGACGACCACAACGCGGGCCGGGACCACGCCACCGCGACGTATGGCGACGTCGCGGACCGAAGCGTTGACCGCGACGACCCGGTGGGCGGTCCGGATGCTGGCGCGTTCGAAGCGGATGAGCAGCCGGTACATCAGGCCGTCGCGGCGACCGTAGCGAGCCTCATAGGTCTCGGGGGAGAGGTCCTTGAAGTCGAAGACCACCTTGCGCCGGAGCAGCTTCAGCGGCGCGGCGAGCAGGAAGTAGATGTCGGGGGTGCTGGAAACCTGGATGACGTCGACCCCGCCGGTCAGCATGGCCCGCATGGTCAGGGCGGCGGCCATGGTCAGGGAGTAGAGGTACTCACGGATGAAGCCGAGTTTGGTGGTGCCTTCGGCGGGCGCCGCGTAGTCGAAGACGTGGACGCCGGGGAGGTCGTAGTTGCCCGGATCGCGCCGGCAGATGACCGTGACGTCCATGCCGGCCTCGACCAGCGCGGTGGCGTGCTTGCGGAGCCGGTGGTCGCGGGCCAGGGAGACGTTTTCGACCATCAGTAGGACCCGTGTCGGTTTGGTCATGTGGGTAGCCGTTCCGGTTGGTGGTGGGGGTCGGGGGCGGTGTCGCCGGACAGCGACCGGAGGATGGCGAGCAGGCCGAAGAGGGCGTCGGCGGCGCCCCGGTAGGTCAGGTGCGGGTCGAAGAACATGAGGATCACGTCGGCGGCGACCGCGGCGAGGATGGCCAGGCCGATCGCGGAGAGGACGCCGGTGGCGTGCCGGGCCGCGTCGGCCGCCTTCCGCACGGCGACCACCACGAAGTAGACGTACCCGCCGAGGAGGGGGATGCCGCCGCCCCAGAGCAGCCAGGTGTAGCCACTTTCGATCCAGACGTAGCCGAACTCTTCGTGTGCGGCCGGGACCCGGGCGGAGGGGCGGACGCCGAGGAGCCAGTTGCCGTGGGCGCCGAGTTCGGGCCAGAAGTAGGTGTTGAGGTTGCGCAGCCGCACGATCCAGCTGTCGGGTAGCCCGGACGCGCTTTGGAAGCCCATCAGCCGGGTCTGGATGACCGGCCACATCACGATCGCGCCGAGGATCAGCAGGGGGACCGCGTAGCCGACCAACCGGCCGGCGCGGGACACGATGATCAGGGTGGCCATGGCTACCAGCAGGCCGATAATGGTGGAGAATTCGCCGGCGCCGAGGGTGCCGAACAGGCAGATCAGTACCACGCCTCCGAGCAGCAGCCGGTGTTTGGCGCCGCGCAGCAGCAGCCCGACGGCGAGGGCCAGGTTCAGGATGGCCAGGTCGGCGACCGCGGCGGCCAGGGCCAGCGTGGAGCTGCCCCGGCCGATGGCCAGGGTGCGTTCCACCCCGAACGGGGCGTAGAGCAGGCCGAGGAGTTTGGGTACGCCGAACAGGTCGAGCGCTTGCAGGATGCCGATCACGCTGACGATGCAGGCCGCGGCCATGGACAGGGCTACGCAGCGGTAGGCCTGTTTCTCGGTGCTGATGCTGAACCGGACGATGAGATACACGGCTAGGTATTTCCACAGCACGATGGCGTATTGCAGGTCATCGGCGCTGATCTCGCGGCGGCGAGCCAACATCATCAGCAGCGGCACGATCGAGCTGAACACGGCCAGGGCCAGGAACGCGCCGTCGATGGCGTTGAGTCGGGCCAGCCGCACCGCCCCGGTGCGGAGCGAGACCAGCCAGCGCACGGCGAGGGCGGCGCCGACCAGTGCGGCCAGTGCCTCGTTCGGGCGCAGCACCGGCAGCACGGTGCCGCGGTCGATGCCCGCCGTCAACGGGGTCAAGAAAATGATCAGGTACGCCGCGACCGCCGGCCGCATGAACACCCACGCGCCGAGGCCCACCGCGGCCAGCAGCACCATGGCCACCAGCGGGTTGAACCCGAGGAGAGCGCCGGCCGCCGCGGCGCACGCCAGCAGCGTGACATTGACGAGGATGCTGGGGTTGCGGCGGGGTTGCCGCGCAGTCCGGCGGCCGAGCTTGTGGCGTAGGGAATCAGTGACCCAGCTCAGCTCCGGCGCGCCCAGCCAGCTCTGGACTCCGAAGTAGACAACGGCCCCTAGCACCGCGGCCACGCCGACGCCGAGTACGCCGCCCAGGCCGCCGTCGATGTGATCCGCGATCAAGCCCGCGACCACGTGCGCCGGCAGCGCCATCAGGATCGCGACGCCGACAATCCGCAGGACCGGGCGGGCCAGCGGCTCGGTGCCCTTTCCTAGCCCGCGCAGCAGCGCATACACCAGATAGCCGGCACCGGCGAGCGTCCCGGCCGACATCGCGAGGCCGAGAACGGCGAGCACGGCCGGTCCGTGCATGGTCGGCGCGACGCTCGCGCCGGCCACGCAGACGCCGAGCTGGAGCACCATGGCGCGCATCGGTGTGCGGGTGTCTTCGCGGGCGTAGCAGGCGTAGGTCGCGACAAGGAACACGGTCTCGCCGAGGATGCCGACGGCGAGCGCGGCGAGCGAGGTGGCGATGAGGGTGGTGCCGGTGTCGGTGCCGAAGCCGCCGTAGGCGATGGCTTGGGCGATCGGGCCGGCGATGGCCAGGTAGCCGGCGGCGGCGGGGACCGCGATGAACAGCGCGAAGACGAGCCCCCGTACGAAGGTGTCGTGGAAGGCCGGCCGGTCGGCGGTGGCGCGCATGCGGGACAGCCGAGGTGCCAGCGACAACGCTACGGGGGTGGCACCGAGCGCGATGGGCAGGAAGTAGAAGTTCAGCGCGAGTTGGAACGCGACCACGCCGCCGGCGACCCGGTTGGCGAAGATGAGCAGGATCAACAGTTGCACCGCGGCCAGCGCGGCCTGGGCCAGCGACGGTAGCGCCCGGGCCAGGACCCGGCGTACCTCGGGGTCGCGCCAGCCGGGCCGGGGCCGCAGCCGGACCCCGGCGCGGCGGGCGCCGTACCACTGCAGCGCGGCGTGGGCGCCGACCGCGGCGGTGGTGCCCAGGCCGAGCAGCAGCAGCGCGGGAGTGGGAGCGTGCTGCAGGCCGCCGATGCCGGGATAGAGCACGGCGACCAGGGCGAGCACGATGACCGTGCCGACGTTTTCCAGGGCTGGGGCGGCGGCGGCGAGGGCGAACCGGCCGTGGGCGTTCATCGCGGCGCCGGCGGTAGCGACCAGGCCGTAGAGCGGGATCTGGGGTAGCAGCATGACCACCAGTAGGATGCCGGCCCGGCTCTGCCCGGCGGCGGGTGCGGCCAGGCGCAAGGCCAGCGGTGCGGCCAGCACGGCCAGCGGGGTGGCGACGGCGGCGCCGAGGGCGATGATGCCCAGGAAGCCGCCGGCGACGCGTTCGGTGCCGGACCGGTCGCCGGTGTCGATGTGCCGTACCAGCGTGGGGATCAGCAGCGAGGACAGCATGGCGCCGCCGAGCAGGCCATAGAAGACCAGGTTGGGCAGCGAGTTGGTGAACTGGTACGTATTGGCGAACAGGGTCGCGCCCAGCACTGCGGCGATGACGATGCCGCGGGCGACGCCGGTGATCCGGCTGATCGCGGTCCACACCGCCACCGTCAACGAGTCGCCGACGGCGGCCGCCGGCGACTCGAGCAGCGGCGTTGGTTCCGGCGCCCGGTCCATCCGGGCGTCGTCGGCGCGGGCGGGCGCCAGCGTCATGCCGCGCCGCGCCGCAGCTGGGCGGGCACCGTCCGGGCGATGATCGTGAGGTCCAGCCACAGGCTCTGCCGGCGTACGTACTCGACGTCGAGCTCCAGGGCCTGCGGCATGGTGAGTCTGTTCCGCCCGCTGACCTGCCAGAGGCCGGTCAGGCCGGGCCGGGTCCGGAAGCGGGCCCGAGCCTCGTCGCTGAACAGCGCCGCTTCCCAGGCCAGGACCGGGCGCGGGCCGACCAGCGACATGTCCCCACGGACCACGTTCACCAGTTGCGGCAACTCATCGAGGCTGGTCTTGCGTAACCACGCGCCCAGCGGCGTGATCCGGGGATCGGCGTCCAATTTGAACAGTCCGTTGGCCGCCTCGACCGGCGCGCCCTGCCCGGTCAGCATCCGGCTGACGTACTCGCGATGGATGGCGTCGCTGGCCCCGATTCGCATGGACCGGAACTTGAACATGATGAACGGCTTCTCGTCGCGCCCGAGGCGTTCCTGATGGAACACCGCTGGGCCCGGCGAGGATAGCCGGACCGCTGCCCAGATCGCCAGTAGCAGCGGCGACAGGATCAGCAGCCCGATCGAGGCGAGGATCAGATCGAGGGAACGCTTCACGGCGGCAGTCATGGCCGGTCCCTCCCGGTGGAGGTGGTGATGGCGGCGACTCGGGTGTCGATGTTGGGGAGGTCGGTGACGTAGCGGTGGACCTTGGCGGGGTTGCCGTAGGCGACGGTGCCGGGTGGGATGTCGCGGGTGACGACGGAGCCGGAGCCGATGAGGGCGCCGGCGCCGATGTGGACGTAGGGCAGGATGGTGACGTTGACGCCGATTTGGGCGCCGGCGCCGATGTGCGGGCCGGTCATGAGTTGCGCGGAGCGGGGGTCGCCGGGGTAGAGGTCGTTGGCGATGGTGACGCCGGGGGCGAGGACGGCGTTGTCGTCGATTCGGGTGTATTGGGCGATGTAGCAGTTTGCGTGGATTTTGACGTGGTTGCCGATGTGGCAGCCGTAGTCGATGACGGTGTGGCTCCAGATGTTGACGTGGTCGCCGAGGTGGCAGTCCTCGCGGATGATGACGCCGTGTCCGGTTTCCAGGTGGGTGCCGATATGGCTGGAGTGGTAGATGACGGTCCCGCTGCGTAGCCGGGCGTGGCCGCCCAACTGCAAGTGCTGGTCGCGGCCGCCGACCGGGTAGCCGATGATCACTCCCGGGTCGGCGATCCACGTCGCGGCCGCCGTGGTGGTGTCTGGCCCGATCGTGGTCATCGGGGGCTTCCTTGGGCGAGGGCGTGGTCGAGGACCTCGCAGACGTGGTCGAGCTGGCCGCGAGTCAGGTGCGGGAACAGCGGCAATGACAGCAGTTGGTCGGCGGCCTGTTCGCAGACGGGTAGGGGCCGGGCGGCGTAGCGGCGCAGCGGCGGCTGCTGGTGGCATGGCACCGGGTAGTGCACCCCGGTCTGGATGCCGTGTGCGGCCATGGTGGCTTGGATACGGTCCCGGTGCGGCACGCGGATGACCATGAGGTGGTGCACGTGGCGCGCCTCGGGAGCGATGTCGACGAGCCGTACCGCCGGTGAGCCGGCCAGCTTTTTGCGGTAGCGGTCGGCCAGCGCGATGCGGGCGTCGGTCCACTGGTCGTGGCGGTCGAGCTTGCCGCTCAGGGCGATGGCTTGCAGGGTGTCCAGCCTGCTGTTGGTGCCCAGATAGCGGTGTTGGTAGTGGGCGGAGCCGTGGTCCCGGCCGTGGTTGGCCAGGGCCCGGATCCGGGCGGCCAGCTCGGGGTCGTCGGTGACCACGGCGCCGGCGTCGCCGAACGCACCCAGGTTCTTGCCGGGGTAGAAGCTGAAGCAGCCGGCCACGCCGAACGAACCGGCCCGCCGGTCGGACCATTCGGCGCCATGTGCCTGGGCGGCGTCCTCGATCAGCCATATGCCGGCCTGCCGGGCGGCCGCGGCCAGCCCGTGCATGTCGGGCATGTTGCCGTACAGGTGCACCACCATCACCGCCCGGGTCCGCGCGGTCACCGCCCGGGTGAGCAGGTCCGGGGTGAGCAGCAGGGTGTCCGCGTCGACGTCGGTGAACACGGGGGTGGCGCCGGCCCGGACCACCGCGGCCGCGGTCGCGATGAACGTGTTCGCCGGCACGATCACCTCGTCGCCGTCGCCGACGCCCAGGGCTTGCAAAGTCAGTTGTAACGCGTCGGTGCCGTTGGCGACCCCGACCGCGTGCCCGGTCCCGCAGTACTCGGCCCACCGCCGTTCGAACGCGGCCACCGGCGCACCGCCAACGTAGTGGCCCGCGAGCAGGGCCTCGGTGAACTCGGACTCGATGACCGGCCACACCTCACGCGCCATCGCGGCGAGATCGGTGAACGGCACTTTGACGGCAGGCTGCATGGCATCCTCGCTGGTGTCGCAGGAGTGTGGGATCGAGCGATGACTGTCGGGTCGGGCGTTATGCGGGGACGGGCGACGCGGTCCGTGGCGCTGGCATCGGCACCAGGCCGGATCGGTCGCCGACGGCCTCGCCGGCGACCTCGTCGAGCAGCACCGTGCGTTCCTCGGCCAGCGACAGCTGGGCCGCCTCG
>JBKOWB010000145.1:0-6256 GCA_046724195.1 Actinomycetota bacterium | reverse complement strand
ATGGAGCTGTCGTCGCGGATCGACATTCTCGGGTCGGGCAGCTCGTTCAAGAATCTCGAGCACCGGTTGCGGATGATCCGGTCGCAGCAGCTGGACTACGCCGAGCACGGCATCGACGCGCCACCGGAGCTGGAACGCCTCGCCAAGCGGGCGCTGGTCATCGGCGACGAGATGACCACCGGCCTGCCGGTCGAGTCGGCTCGGGCGCACGGCTGGCACCGGATCGCGGTCGGCGGCCGGACCCGCGAGGAGTGTCTCGAGCGGGCCCGCCGGCTGATCCAGCTGTACTCGCGCGAGCTGCGGATCTCGCTGCAGCACCCGAAGAACCAGGATCGGCTCGCCCGCGAGTTCATCCCGGGCGAGCCGATCGCCAACACCGGGTACGTCCGACGCATGCCGGTCAAGCTGCTGGCCGCGGCGCTGCCGCAGGCGGCGTCCACGGTCGGCGACCGCCGCGGCGACCTGATCGGCCGTACCGCGGGCACCTGCCGCCGGCCGGTCTTCCTCGACCTGCACTTCCCCATGGAGGTGCGCGAACGCTCCGGCCTCGGTGTGTTCGTGGCCGAGCCCGGCGGTGGCAAGTCGACGCTGATCGGCGCGCTGGGCTACCTGAACGCCCGGCGCGGCGTACAGGTGACGCTGCTCGACCCGTCCGGCCCGCTGGCCCGGCTGTGCTCGATGCCGGAGCTCAGGCCGTACTCGCGGGTCTTGAATCTGACCGGGTCCGAGCAGGGCACGCTCGCACCGTATGCGCTGATCCCGACGCCCGTGCGCTCCGAATTCCCGACCGGGGCGGGCGGCGACCGCGAGTTCGAGATCGCGGTGTCGAACGCCCGGGCCGAGCGGCGGATGCTGGTGCAGGACATCTGCTCCATGCTGGTACCGCCGCAGGTGGCTAAGGAGGCCTCGACCGCGACGCTGCTGCGGCATGCGGTCCGCCAGGTACCGGCCGAGGAGACGTCCACGCTGGACGACGTGGTGGCCTGCCTGCAAGGCCTGGACGACGACGAGGGCAAGGAGCTGGCCAACCTGCTCCTGGATACCGCGGAGATGCCGCTGGCCCTGCTCTTCTTCGGCTCGCCACCGCCGCACCTGCTCAACGCCGACTCCGCGCTCACCGTCATCACCATGGCCGGGCTGCGCCTGCCCGACATGAAGATCGAGCGCGAATACTGGTCGGCCGAGGAGTCGCTGGCCCTGCCGATGCTGCACACCGCACACCGGCTCGCGGTCCGCAGGTGCTACGGCGGCTCGATGTCGTCGCGCAAGATGGTCGGCCTGGACGAGGCGCACTTCATGGAGGGCTGGCGCTCCGGCCGGTCGTTCCTGGTGCGGTTGGCCCGCGACTCCCGTAAGTGGAACCTCGCGGCGCTGGTGGCCTCGCAGAACCCGAAGGACATCCTGGGCCTGGACGTGCAGAACCTGGTCTCCACCGTCTTCGTCGGCCGGATCGCCGAGGACCAGGAGATCGCGTCCGAGGCGCTGCGGTTGCTGCGGGTTCCGGTGCACGACGGGTACGAGGCGACGCTGGCCTCGCTGTCCCAGGTGGATACCTCGTCGGCGAACCGGCTGGGCTTCCGCGAGTTCGTGATGCGCGACGTGGACGGCCGGGTGCAGAAGGTGCGGGTTGACGTCTCGTACGTGGACGGCCTGCTGCAGCACCTGGACACCACGCCGGTGGCGGTGCAGGCCACGCCGACCGCCATCCCGATGTCACCCGCCGACCCGGAGGCATGAGATGGTGCGGCGGGCGTGCGCGACGGTGCTGACGCTGCTCGTTGCGGCGGTCGCTTCCATCGCCTGGGCGGTAGCCGCCCCGTCCCCCGCGTCGGCCGGGCCATTGCGCGCACCAGGTGGTGCGTGCAGCACGGAGGAGTGGCAAAAGGACTTCAAGTCCTGTGTGAACCGTCTGGCCGACGTCGGTGCGGCGCGCGCCCAGTGCCTGATGCCGCCCACTCCAAGCGCGCCCGACTCCGGTCTGGCGGGCTGGTTTGCCGAGCGCCCCGAATCGTCCAAGGAGCCGGGTCCCCAGGGTCTGTACAGCGTGTACGGCTACGCGGGCTACGCCTACACCACCTATGACCTGGACAGCGGCTGTGCGTCCACACTGATAGACCCCGACTACAAATTCGAGACGACCGTTGCGAATGGCGAGTTCATGATCGCTACCGCGGTCATCGGCGCTTCCAACGCCTTGCGGGAACGCGCATGGGACCCACAGACGCTATGGGGTTGGGCAGATCCGCTGGTCGAGCAGGCGACGAGGGCCGTCTACGAGAAGGTCTTCAGCGTTTTCGGCGTGATCACCCTGGCCATTGTGGGCCTCTACCTTCTCTGGAGGTCCCGTCAGGCCGACATGGGAGCCGCAATGACCACCGCCGGCTGGGCCGTCCTGGTGATGGTCGCGGTGACGGCCATCGCGGCGTGGCCGGTCCGCTCAGCGAACCTCGCCGACCAGAGCCTGGTGACGACGCTGGGCGTAGTCCATGACGCGGTGGGGCCGCGGCCTCAGAAGTCGGGCTGCGTTCTCGGTGACCCCACAGCTTGCACGGACAACCGGCCGCCCGCCGTGCGCGCGAGCGACACCGCGACCGAGACCATGCTCTACCGCAACTGGCTCCGTGGTCTCCTCGGCTCAGCCGACAGCACGACGGCCAAGAAGTACGGCCGCGCCCTCTATGACGCTCGATCGCTCTCCTGGGACGAGGCGCAGCGGATGCGGGACAACCCGCAGACCCGCGATGGTTTGCTCAACCGCAAGAAGGCCCAGTGGGAGAAGGTTGCCGAGCAGGTCAAACAGGAAGACCCAGAGGCATACCAATATCTGCAAGGCGTCAACGGCATGGATCGCATCGGCGCCGGCTTCATCGCCGTGGTGGCCTCGATCATGTTCGCGATGTTCGACCTGACCGCCTCGCTGCTGGTCCTCTTGGGCTTCCTGATCTTCCGATGGGCGGTCATTGCCGCACCAATCCTGGGCACGATCGGACTCCTGCGCCCCGCCAGCTCGGGCATCCGGCGACTGGGCAACGCGGTCGTGGCGGCGATCTTCAACATCGCGATCTTCGGCACGGGAGCGGCTATTTATCTCTTCGCCGTCGACTTGATCATGAACACGGCCAGCTTGCCCGGCTGGCTTCAGGTCGTGCTGGTCTGGCTCTGCGGGGTGGTGGGCTGGCTCCTGTTGCGGCCCTACCGCCGGATCACGCAGCTCGGCGGGAAGGACAGCGCAGCGGCCATCGCGTCCGCCGGCTCGTGGCATCGCCGCTTCTTCCGGGACATGCGGGAAGCCGCGAAGCTCGAGGTCGCCGACGGCGGCGGTACCCGCGAACCGACCTTCGGCAAGGGCCGCACGGTGTACGTCGACCAGAGCAATCTGCGTCCGGAAGCCCGCCATGAGGATCCGGCGCACGCTGCCTCGAACCGACCCGAGTTGGTGTCGTCGCCGAGCGGAGCCGAGCGGGCGCCAGCGATCCGCCCGGACGGCAATGAGCTGGTCCGGGGCGACGCGCAGGCCCACGGCTCCAGCCCATCGCGCGGCGGCGTACCCGGCCCGGCCCGGCCGCGACGCTCGTCCACCTGGACCGAGCCCGACGTGGCCGAGCGGCCGGCGTCGTACGCGATCTACCGACCGGACACCGGGAATACCACCCGCGAGCCGGACCAGCCGCGAGTGCGCACCGAGGCGACGTGACGGCATGCGGCGGATATTGGACCTCGGCCTCAATCGGATCTTTCGCTCACGGTGGGGCGTCGCCCTGGTGCTGGCGGTGCTCGTGCTGGTCATCGTGGGTATCGGCCGCCTCTTCAACGGCGGCAACGCGGAGCGGCCGCTGATCTCAACGGGGTCGCCGGCACCGGCCATCAGCGTCAACCCGAGCGATGACGACAGCGTCATCTCGGCGAGTCCGCCGCCGTCGCCCGCACGTTTTCCCGGTGCGGCCGAGCCAGAGGCGGTCGCGTACGCGTTCGCTTCGGCCTGGGTGGACCACCGCAACGTCTCCAAGAAGGCCTGGCACGACGGCATCGTGCCGAACGCCACGAAACGTCTCGCCGACAAACTCGACAACACCGACCCGGCCGACGTACCGGCCGACCGGCTGCTCGGCAGGCCCAGCCTGGTGCCTACCGGCGACGGCCTGGTCAACGCCATCGTCACCACCGATGCCGGCAAGCTGACCTTGCGCCTCGTCGCCCCGGACAAGCATTGGCTGGTGGACGGCATCGACTGGGATCCGTCATGAACCTGCCCCGCCCACGCCGGATCGCCCTACTCGTCGCGCTGGTCGCGACGCTGGTGTTGCTCTGCTGCGGCGGCAGCGTCAGTGCGATCCTGCTGGGCGGGTTCGGGGACAACGAGGACAACCATCTCAACGCCGCATTGGGCTGCGGCAAGGGCGGCCCGATCGACCCCGACTCAAAGCTTCCGCGAGTCCGGCCGTACGGACCGACACAGGTTCGCAACGCGGCGATCATCATCAATACCGGCGCGAATCTGAAGATGCCGCCGCGCGCATGGGTCATCGCGGTCGCCACGGCCATGCAGGAGTCGAGACTGACCAATCTGGGCAACCTGGGCGCCAGCAACGACCACGACTCGCTCGGGCTGTTCCAGCAGCGGCCGAGCACGGGTTGGGGCACTCCGGCGCAGATCCGGGACCCGGTGTACGCCAGCACCAAGTTCTACGGAAAGCTCAAGACGGTCGCGGGCTGGGAGGCGATGTCGCTCACGGAGGCGGCTCAGCAGGTTCAGGTCAGTGCCTACCCCGACGCCTATGCCAAGCATGAGCCGCTGGCCACGCAGATCGTCAATATGCTGGCCGACGGCGCCGCCAACGCGGTTGGCAACTCGATGACCATGGTGTGCGCGGCAGCCGGTCAGATAGCCGCGTCCGGCTGGACCATCCCGGTGAAGGGGACGGTCGGCTCCGGCTTCCGCACCCCGGCCCGCCCCAACCACCAGGGCGTCGACCTCATGATCGGCCGGTACTCGCCGATCCACGCGGCGGCCAGCGGCGTGGTTTCCGTGGTCAAGTGCGATGAGGACCACCAGGGGCGCCTGGACTGCAACCACGACGGTTATCCGGGCAAGGGCGGTTGCGGGTGGATGGTGGAGATCCAGCATGCCGGGGACGTAATGACGCGGTACTGCCACATGGTGCAGCGGCCATTTGTGACGGTTGGTCAGCAGGTGAGTGCTGGCGAGGTCATCGGCCGCGTCGGCACCAGCGGCAACTCGTCTGGGCCACACTTGCACTTCGAGGTGCATCTCAACAACGACCGGTCCAGCCAGGGCGCGATAGATCCGATTCCGTTCATGGAGAAGGCGGGAGCACCGCTCGGGGGGCAGGCGTGACCCGCGGAGGCGTACCCGACCCGTTTACCGGGCACCCGGAGTGGGCGCCCGAGCCCCCGCGGCCGATCGCGCCCACGCCCGCGTCGATGGCCGGCGACCTGCGCGGTCGGCGCGTGATCATCGGCCTGCCCGGCTACGGCTGGCGCGGGGATCTGCGCGCCGACGAGAAGGTGGTGCAGGGCAGCCGGACGTACGTGCCGGTCATGCCGGAGGCGGAGTGGTACCGCGCCGAGGCCGAGCAGACGGAGGTGTTCGCGCCGCTGGTCCCGGTGGAGCGCGTCTGGGTCGAGGAGTACGGCCTCAGCGGCACGATCGCCGCAAGCACCGACGCCGTGTCCAAGCTCGTCTCGCTCGACGAACCGCCCCGCCGCAACCCGATCGCAGCAATCGACGCGGGCGCGCTGACCGGACGCCGGGTCGTGCAACTTCGCGACGACGGTGGCGAGCGCCGTGACCTGCGCGCCGTGACGGAGTTGCACACGAGCGACGCGGGCGACGTCTGTGCACGCGTCGCTCTCGAGCTGGACTGGTACCGCTGGGCCTGGAGCGGCCGCGCACCGAGCACCCTCGAGGTGCCGGTTCACCTCTTGTGGGTGGAGTAGCGGTTCAGGAAAGCTGCCTCGCTCCGCAGACGCGCCAGCCGTCCTGGTCGACGACAGCAAACTGCCACGGCTTGGTGATCCGCTCGGTGCCGTCTGCGGTGGCCTTGGTCAGATCAGTAGTCATGGTGCCGTGATCGCCGTTCGTGGCCACCGTGAAGCTCGTCCAGCTGACCATTATTCCAACCGAGAAGTTCTTCTCGCGTGTGACGATGTCGTCCCGAAAAGCCTTGAGCTGCGAGAAGTCGCCGTCCGTCTGGCACTGGTAGAGAGCGGCCTCCTTGTCGTCGCGGTTGACCAG
>JBKOWB010000068.1:0-16104 GCA_046724195.1 Actinomycetota bacterium | reverse complement strand
TCCTTGACCCGAGCGTCGCGGGTGAGGAAGCCCGCCTTCTTCAGAGCCGGGCGGTCGTCCGGGTCGTTCGCGATGAGCGCCCGGGCGATGCCGAGGCGCAGGGCACCGGCCTGGCCGGTGATACCGCCGCCGCGCAGGTTCGCGATGATGTCGAAGGCTTCGCCCTTCTCGGTGATGGTCAGCGGCTCGCGGATGAGCTGCTGGTGCACCTTGCTCGGGAAGTAGGCCTCCAGATCACGGCCGTTGCACACGATCTTGCCGGTACCGGGCACGAGGCGCACGCGGACGATGGCCTCCTTGCGGCGACCAACGGTCTGGATCGGACGGTCACCGGGACGCGGGGCGCGGACCGGGGCCGGCGCGGGCGCCTCGACCACGACGACGGTCTCAGCGGGCTCCTCGACGGTCTCGACGACCTCGGGCTCGATGATGTCGGACATGCTGTTGCTTCCTTCGCCCGCGCTCACTGCGCGATCTGGGTGATTTCGAACGGCACCGGCTTCTGCGCGGCGTGCGGGTGCTCGGCACCCGGGTAGACCTTCAGCTTCTTGAGGATCTGCCGGGCGAGCTTGTTGTGCGGGAGCATGCCCTTGACGGCCAGCTCGACAGCACGCTCCGGCCGCTTGCTCAACAGTTCGTCGTACCTCACCTGCTTGAGGCCGCCCGGGTAGCCGGAGTGCCGGTACGCGACCTTGGTCTGCCGCTTGTTGCCGGTCAGCGCCACCTTGCCCGCATTGATGATCACCACGAAGTCGCCGGTATCCATGTGCGGGGCGAACGTCGGCTTGTGCTTGCCGCGAAGCAGGTTCGCGGTGTGGGTAGCCAGGCGGCCCAGCACGACGTCAGAAGCGTCGATGATGTGCCACTGACGCTCGATCTCACCCGGCTTCGGGCTGTACGTACGCACAGAATTACCTTGTCTCGTCGTCGGTCTGGGGGCGCGCGCTGGTCGCAGCGAGCACGAACGTCAAGCGTACCCGATAGGGAACGCTCGCAGCCGTCGCACAACAGCAGGCAACGATACCCGGCTGCGCGGCGCGTGGTCAAAACGGGCGCGGTCCCAAGCATAGGCTGTCGTCAGCGGCACGCCCACGCCGGGCTAGGCTGGTAACCAGTCGGTTACCTTCAGCCAGGACCGATGGCTCTTAGCAGGCTCGAAACATGCGGGACGCGACGCCGAAATTACCCCCCGGCACGCTTCCGACATGGCGAGTGGTGCGGTCACCCCGACGACGCGGCCCGGGCTCCGGCCCCACCGCGAACCCGGGAGCACCAGCTACGAGCCACCGTCAGGGTTGAGGACGGACCTGACGGTGATCGCCGAGCCGGCTCGCCGGTTCGGCCAAGGGAAGCCGCGGCGTGCGCTGGTCGGAGGTACGGCGCAGAGCGCAGGCGTGACATGGGAGCGGGTCAACGCTGAGGACGGCGATCTCCGGGCGTGCCCTTCGGTGGACCGGCCGGCCACGCCGCGGCTTCTCGACCAGAAAAAGGCCGGATGATCGACCGTACGGGGGGCACACGGCGAACCGCGATCACCGCATCGGCGTTCACGGAGCCGGCTGCCACCTTGTTGGGCTACACGATCGGCGTGACCGCCGACCGCCGCCGGGACGAGCTCGCTACCCTGCTGGAGAACCGGGGCGGCCGGGTCGTCCTGGCGCCCGCCTTGCGCATCGTCCCGATCGCCGACGACGCGGAACTGCGGGCCGCCACCCGCGCGTGCCTCGAGACGCCTCCCGACGTCGTACTGGTCAACACCGGCATCGGCATGCGGGGCTGGCTCGAGGCCGCGGACGGGTGGGGGCTGGGCGAGCCGCTGCGGGCCGTACTGTCGCGGGCGTACCTGATCGGCCGCGGTCCGAAGGCACGCGCCGCGATCCGCTCAGCCGGCCTCCATGATCAGTGGTCGCCCGAGGGGGAGAGCTACGAGGAGGTCGTCGACCACCTCACCGCCCGGGGCGTCGCCGGGCTCACGGTGGCAATGCAGCTGCACGGCGAGAGCCAACCGGAATACACCGACGCGCTCGAGGCCGCTGGGGCCCTCGTCATCGAGGTGCCGGTGTACCGCTGGGCGCCGCCCACCGATCCCGCACCACTGCACCGGCTCGTCGACCTCATCGCGGGCCGGCTCGTCGACGCGGTCACCTTCACCTCGGCACCGGCGGTCGGCGCGCTGCTGCGCGCCGCCGGGCCGCAGCGCGACGCACTGCTCGACGCCCTGAAGACCGACGTCATGGCGGCCTGCGTCGGCCCGGTCACGGCCGCACCCTTGCGCCGGTACGCCGTTCCGGTCGTCGCACCGGCGCGGGCCCGACTGAGCGCACTGGTCCGCACGATCGTCGACGAGCTGCCCAAACGCGCCGTATCAATCCAGGTAGCCGGCCACTCGCTGACCCTCCGCGGCCATGCGGCGATCGTCGACGGCGAACTCCGCCCCCTGGCCCCGGCCCCGATGGCGGTCCTGCGAGCGCTGGCGGCGGCTCCAGGCCGCGTCCTCTCCCGGGCGGCCCTGCTGCGCACACTCCCCCGCGGCGCCGACGAGCACGCTGTCGAGATGGCCGTCGCGCGACTCCGTGCCGGCCTGGGCGCCTCCGGCGTGGTCCAGACCGTAGTCAAGCGCGGCTACCGCCTCCCGAGCTGACCGACCGCCACGCGCGCCTCCGGTGCCCGACCCGGGGCCGGTGACGACGCTCCGGGCCGGCATCGCCGTGGCCGGGTGCCGCCAGGCGCGGACACGTCGTGTGACCGCCACTGGCGGGGTGCTCGACTGCGTGGAAGGTTGGTGCCGCCCAGCACCACTAACCTTCCACGCAAGCAGGCCGGCTGGTGCGCCGGACATGATCTCGGCACAATGCGTGAGGGTGCACCCGAGAGAGGTCGGTGAGGCCTGGAAAGCGGTGGGTGAAGCCCCGCGACGTGACAATGCACGCGACACCCGCCGCGCCCGGCCGGCTGCGAACCCCTCCCCGGCCGGGGTTCGCATCCACCCGGTCACGGTGCTGCCACCGACTCGGCCGGCTGCGAACTCGACCTGGTCAGGGTCGCCCGCCGGACAGTGATTGTGTCGCCGCCGACCTGGCAGGGCGCGGGCATCCGGTCACGAGCCGAAGGCGAGTGGATGCCCGCGCCCGCTGTCTGCGGGAGCGACGGTACGGCGCACGACGGACGTCGGGCACAAAGGAACTTGATCTTGAAGCTGAGAAAGCCGATCAGCCCACCGGTGTGGGGTAGCCGCGGCCTTGCTCGGCCACCAGCGTTGCCATCGCGTGCTCGACGACGCCGACCAGCACCTGCTTGACCGAGTCGCGGTGGCGGGCGTCGCACATGATCAGGGGGACGTGGGGCGAGATGGCCAGGGCCTCGCGGACCTCTTCCGGCTCATACCGGGGAGCGCCGTCGAAGCAGTTCAGCGCCACCAGATAGGGCAGGTGCCGGTTCTCGAAGTAGTCGAGCGGCGCGAAGGCATCCGAGATCCGGCGCGTGTCGACCAGCACGGCGGCGCCAACGGCGCCGCGGATGAGTTCGTCCCACATGAACCAGAAGCGTGTCTGCCCGGGGGTGCCGAACAGATAGAGGATCAGGTCCTCGGCCATGGTGATGCGACCGAAGTCCATGGCAACCGTGGTCGTCTCCTTGCCCGGCACCTTGGAGGCATCGTCGATGCCCTGACCTGCCGAGGTCATCACGGCCTCGGTGGTCAGGGGCTCGATCTCGGAGACCGCGCCGACCAGCGTCGTCTTGCCGACGCCGAAGCCTCCGGCAACAACGATCTTCGCGGAGGTGATCTCCTTGGGTTGCGCCCCCGCCCGCTCAGAGCTTGCGAAGTCCACTTAGTACCCTTTCCAGCAGATCCATCCGCTCCGAGAATCCCTCTTTGGGAGCGGCGCTGTGCAGCGACAGCAGCCCGTCGGCGACCAGGTCGGCGACGAGCACACGGGCGACGCCGAGCGGCATCCGGCAGTAGGCCGCGATCTCGGCCAGCGACTGCGGCCGCGGCTCGCACAGCACGGCGATGCGGTATTTGTCGTGCCCGGCGAAGCGGGCTTCTTGAACAGCACTCTGGCTGGCGACCAGGACCGCTTCGATAGGAATGTCGCGTTGCGGCTCGGTACGCCCGCGGGTGACCGCGTACGGGCGGACCAGCGCGCCGCGTGGATCGTTCGGCTGCTGGGGATGCCCCATATGCGGTCACCTCCTTCCCGGGTGCGTTCCGCGGCACGACAGAAGGGGGTCAGACCTGGTGACCGACGGTCTCGCGGGGCACCGGCACGAGCGCGGCGCCGACCCGCTCGACGAGCAGCGCCATCTCGTAGCCGACTTGGCCGACATCGCAGCTACGGGCGGCCAGTACCGCCATCGAAGAGCCATCGCTGATGGACATGAGGAACAGGTAGCCGCTGTCCATCTCGATGATCGTCTGCTGGACCTGACCGGCGCTGAACATGCGCGACGCACCGTCGGTCAGGCTGACGACGCCGGATGTGATCGCGGCCAGCTGATCGGCGCGGTCCGGCGGGAGGTCCCGCGACGACGCGAGAAGCAGGCCGTCGGCGGAAACCGCGACAACGTGGGCGATCCCGGCCACACTGTCGGCGAAGTTGCTGAGCAGCCAGCCCATGTCCTGCATGGTGGGAGGCCTGGTCACTGTTCGTTCTCCTTCGGAGCAGGGGCGCCCGCGGCAGCTTCCGCGCTGCCGGCCGTACGCCCTCGTTGCACGCCGCGGTGGTACGCGGAGAGGAGGCCGCGTACCTCATCCGGGCTGCGACGGTTCTGGTTGTGCGGGTCGGTCTGCACACCGCCCGGCACGAGTTGTGCCTGAGGCACCCGCTTGGGCAGTCCGGAACGGGTGGTGCCCGCGTCGGCGGGTTCCGCCGCAGCCATCGCCCGCTGCCATCCTTCGTCTGCGGCGGTCCGCCAGCGATCCTCGGCCGAACTGCGCGACCATGGGACCGACTGGGACCCGCCGGTGTCCGAGCCGGCGTACGCCGGCCGCGCACCATTCTGCCCGCTACGGCCAGCGGCGGCACTGTTTGCTGCCCGTTCGTCCGCACCGAATCCGCTCGGCCCGCCCACGGTTGGCACCGACGAGCGCCGCAACGAGGCGGCCGACGGAGCCGACGCCGGCGCTGCGGCCGGTGCCGTAGCCGGTGCCGCGGCCGTGGCTGCCGCGCCATTGGACTGCGGTTGAGGGCTCGGCGGTGGCGCGTAACCGGCCGTCGGCATGCCCCAGTCATCGGGTCTGGCGGCGTCACGACCCTTGAACCAGCTCGCCTGCATCTGCAGGAAGATGGGTGCCTCGGCACGCTCCTCGGCCGGCGTGGGCGCGGGCGGAGGCGGCGGCGGAGGCGGCATCGCGGCGAGCGCCGCGCCCCAGCCGGACGGGTGAGGGCTGACCGGCCGGGCCGGCGGTGGGATCTTGGTGCCATCCGGCGTGACGAAGCCGACCGCGACCTGCACATCGGGCGACGCAGGCTGCAGGGTGGGGTAGGCCACGGTAGGCGAGCCGAGGGCGCTGCCCGACTCCGCCGCCGGCGCCGTCTCGACCGGCTGCGCGACCCGGGTCGGCAGCGGCGGCCGCCCGGTGGTCGTGCCGGGGAAGTCGCCCCGCCTTGGCAACGACGGCAGCGGCGACGATACCGGCGAGGTCGGCGAGGTGGGGGAGGTTGGCGAGGACGGGCGCTGCGAGGGCATCAGCGGCAGCGAAGGGTGTTGCGGAGCCGGCAGCTGCCACGGCTCCGGGGCGATTGCCGGCAGCGTCGCCGTGGCAGCGCCCAGACGGTTCGCCATCGGGTCGGGCCACCCACCCGACGGTCCACTGTCGAGCTGCGGCACGCGACCGCCACGGTGTGGCGGATCGATCGGCCGGCTCGGCAGGACGACGATGCTGCTCGGCAGCACCACCTGGGCCACCGTGCCGCCCTCCATGTTGGCGCGCAGCTCGACCCGGATGCCGTACCGGCTGGCGAGGCGGCCCACGACGGCGAGGCCCATGAGCCGGAACGCGGCCACGTCGACGCTCGGCGGCTCGGCCAGCCGCCGGTTGAGGACGTCCATCTGATCCTCGGACATGCCGAGACCGCGGTCCTCGACCTGGATGACGACGTAGTCGCGGATCCGCCGGCCGTCCGCGACCACGATGGTGTTCGGCGGCGAGAACCGGGTGGCGTTGTCGAGCAGTTCGGCGATCAGCCGGACGACGTCGTTGACCGCCAGCGCGGCGATCGAGATATCGGCGTCGACCGTGCCGAACTCGATGCGGTTGTAGAGCTCCACCTCGGACTGCGCGGCGCGCAGCGCGTCGACCAGCAACGCGTCCTCACGTCGCGGGGCACTGGAGTCGGCGCCCGCCAGCACCAGCAGGTTCTCGTCGTTACGGCGCATCCGGGTGGCGAGGTGGTCGAGCTCGAAGAGCTGCGCGAGCCGCTTCGGGTCCTCCTCACCGCGTTCGATCTGGTCCAGCTCGCCGATCATCCGGTCGACCAGGCTCTGACTACGCCGGGCCAGGTTCAGGAACATCGCGGAGACGCTGGTGCGCAGCGCGGCCTGTTCGGCCGCGATCCGGACCGCCTCGCGGTGGACCACGTTGAACGCCTGGGCGACCTGGCCGACCTCGTCGCGGTTGGCGAGCTGGATCGGGTCGCGGACCTGGCGGACGATGTCGTCCGCGCCACCGTCGCCGAGGTTGCGTACGTCCCGTAGCCGGGCGACCGCATCGGGTAGTTCGCGGTTGGCCACCGCGAGCGCGCCCTCACGCAACCGGCGCAGCGAGAGGTTGAGCGAGCGGGCCAGGACGACGGCCAGCGCGATGGCGATGATCAGCACCAGCAGTACGAGGACGGCCTCCATGGTGGCCTGCCGGGTGACCGAGTCGCTCTCCGCGCTGGCCGCGTCGATGCTCTGCTGTTCGAGTCGCTGCTCGGCCCACCGCATCAGGTCGACGACCGCGCCGAACGCCCGGATGACATCGAGAGGATCGACCTGCTCGCCCCGGCTCAACCGGGTGGAGACATCGTCAGCGAGGTTGACCGCGTCGCCGGTGACCGTACTGTCCACGAGGGAGCGCTGCACGGGCGACGCCACCAGCGAGAACGCGAGCAGCGCCTCCTGCTGGCTGGTCTGGGTGGCGATGAGCGCGGCGCGCTGCTCGTCGCTGACGTCGCCGGAGACCTCGGCCGCGTACGCGGTGGCCTCCTGTTCCGAGGTGCCCGCCTTCGCCCGCGTGAACGCGGAGAGCGCGCGCAGGCCGTCCGCCACCGAGCCGTCGCCGGCGAACTGGCTCAGCACGTCCCCGTACCCGACGAGGTCGGTGATCACCACGCTGTAGCGCAGCACCGCCTCCGACACCGCGATCTCGTCGCGGTCCAGGACCTTCTGCCGGGTGGCGTCCATGGTCCGCAGGTGGTCGTCGATGCGGTTCAGCCGGTCCTGCACGGCCGGCGGCGGATCGCCGATCGCCCGCCGGCTGGCGGCATAGGCCTGGATCCGGGTGTCGGTCTGCTGGATCGCGAGGTTGTACGGCTTGGGATCGGAGGCGGGGGACGCCAGATACGCGCCGGCGGCCATCCGCTCGTTGTGCATGTACTGGGTCAGCTCGGAAACGTTCGCCGACAGCTTGGTGAGCTCCTCGACCTGGCTGGCGTCATACGCCCGGGTGCCCACGTCGATGAGCCGCACCGTCGCCAGCGCCAGCACAGCGACCAGCGGGACGAACAGGATCAGGGCCAGCTTGGACCGGATCCGTGCGTCGCGCAGCCGCCAGAAGCTGCGCTTGGACGCACCCGCCCCGGCCGCGGGTCCGCTCGACTGCGGGCCGGTTGCCGGGTAGGTCGCAGGCTGGGTCGAAGAACCGGTGCTCACGACATCTCCTCGGTGGTCATCCCCGCATCTCTTCGCCCGCCCGATGCCTGCGGCCCGGGCCCACCAGGGTTCATGCGGCGAGGCTCGTGCCACACGCGGCACGGCCGCGATTTCATCAGAACCTGAGCGCCTTTGGGAAGTCTGAGACGTCCCAGAAACGTCTGTTGGTTTCCGGCCGCAATGGCCCGTTCGGTTCGACAATCGACACTGACGAGGCGTTGACGTGCACGAATGTATTGGTAGCGACTGTGCGTGTCGACACAGTGACGCAGGTCCATCAAGATTCCAACCACTATGTGAGAAAGTCATCCCGCGTCGACGGTCCAGCGCGGCTTGACCAGGGACCTTTACGTTGGCAAGGTTTGGCGCGATTGGACGGACCCCCCGTGTCCGTGTTCGCGCCGTCCACTGCAGACAATGTAGCGCTCGGATCCGCCATTGCCCCTCGAGGAGGCACCCCCAGTGAGGTTCTCCCGCCGTCTGTCGGCGTCCGTCGTCGCGTCGACGCTTCTCGTGGCCGGGCTGGCCGGCTGTTCCTCCGACGACGGGTCCGGCGAGACCGATGTGGTCATCGGCGCCGACCTGGCGTCCAGCTCGGCGACCGACACGGCGTACGCGCGCGCCCTGCAGCTCATGATCGAGCAGATCAACGCCTCCGGCGAGCTCGGCGGCAAGCGCCTCGTGCTGCGCATCCAGGACAACCGCTTCGACCCAACCGCGTCGTTGCGCAACATCAGTACGTTCGCCGACGACCCCACGGTGGCCGCGATCGTCACGGGCTCCTGCAGCGAGTGCGTGGTCGGCGCGGCGAAGACCGTCACCGAGAAGAAGGTGCCCACCATCGCGCTGATGGCGGCCAGCCTGACCGCGCACATCCCGCCGGCCACCCAGCGGTGGGTCTTCAAGCTCGGCCCGAACGCGACCGACGACGCCTCGGCGCTGGTCGCCGAGTTGCAGCGCACCGCGACGAAGAGGGTCGCCGTCCTCTACTCCGACGATCTCTATGGGCGTGATGCGTTCGCCGCCGTGACCGACAGCCTCGCGAAGGCCACCATCAAGGTGACCGCGGCGCAGAAGATCAAGCCGAACGCCTCCGATGTGACCCAGGCCGTCGGCACGCTGGCCGGCACCGAGCCCGACGCGCTGCTGGTGCTGACCGGACCCGACCAGGCCGTGCTCGCCGCGACCAGCGCCAAGACGGCGAAGTACAAGGGCCGGCTCTACCTCGACGCCGGCGCCGCGGGTGACCTGTTCATCCCGCAGGAGGCGGCCGCCGCGATGAACAACGCCACCATGGTGTTCACCCAGACCCTGGCGATCGACGACGTGGTCGCGACCACGCCGGCCAAGGCGTCGCGCCGGCAATGGTTCCGGGACTACACATCGCGCTACGGCAGCTACTCGGGTGTCGCCGCGTTCGCCGCGGACGCCGCCGCCTTGATCAGCGACGGGGTGGCGAGGGTCGGGACCGACCGCGGCGGCATCCGGAACGTGCTGGAGACGTCGCAGACCGACGGGTTGTCCGGGTCGATCAGGCTGACGCCGGACAACCACTCGGGCCTCATGCCGCAAGCGCTGACCCTGCTCGTCGCGCGTAGCGGACGGTGGCGTCTGTCGAGCTCACAGCTGGGCTAGGGACGACCTAACGCTGTGACGTCGTCGCGCGCACCCACGGCAGCAGGAGGCGCTCGATCAGCACCAGCGCGTAGTACAGGACGATGCTGACCAGCGCCAGCAGGACGATCGCGGCGAACGCCGACGCGGTGTCCGCCTGGCCGCTGGTCTGCACGATGATCATGCCAAGGCCGGACTCGCCGTACTGCATCTCGCCGACCACCACGCCGATCACCGCGAGCGGCATCGCGACCTTGAGCCCGACGAAGATCTGCGGCAGTGCGGCGGGAAGCCGTACGGTCCGGAACGTCTGCAGGCGGGACGCGTCCATCGAGCGGGTGAGCTCGGCCAGGTCGGCCGGCGTCGTGGTGAGGCCGGTCGCGGTCGACAACACGATCGGGAAGAAGCACACCATGAACGCCATGGCGAGCACCGGCGTACGGCCGTAGCCGAACCAGATCAGCATCAACGGCGCGAGCGCGACCTTCGGCACCGCGTTGAACGCGACCAGCAGCGGCTGGAACATCCGCTCGAACGGCCGCCACGCGGCGATCGCCACGCCGATCAGCACGGCCACGACTACGGAAAGGCCGAACCCGAGGACCGTCGCCATGGCGGTGCTCCACGTCTGCTTGAGCAACTCACCCTGCAACGCGTGGAAGGCGGTCACCACCTGCGGCGGCGACGGCAGGATGATGGACTGGATCTTGAAGACCGCGACCGCGGCCCACCAGACCCCGATGGCGACTGCCAGGCCGAGGATCGGCCAGGCCACCGCGGATACGGTACGCCGGCGCGACGGCGCCGGAGCGGAAAGCGGAGGTGGCGGCGGCGCCGTGGCCAGATCGGTCATGGTTTCTCACTCCCCTACCCAGACCGCCGGGCGCGCCGATCCAATGGCGGCTGGATCGGCGCACCCGCGACCTGAACGGATCAGGCTTTTGGCACCAGGTCGAAGTCGATGACCTTCTCGGGCGTCAGGCCGGGCTCGATCTGGCCGGAGCCCTGCAGGATCGCGATGCTGCGGGCGACCCGCTGGCTGTCCAGGGCGCCGACCGGCACACCGGAAGCTTCGGACTTGACGAACGGCCCCATGAGCTGTAGCTCGGCGGCCGCGGCCGGCGGGATTGCGGTCGGCACGTACTTCTTGAGGATCGTGCCGGCCTCGGTCGGGTTGTTGATGGCGTCTTCGAGGCCCTTGAGCAGGGCCGCCGTGAACTTCTTGACCTTGTCCGGGCTCGACTTGGCGTACGACGACGACGTGACGAGGACATTGCCGTACAGGTCCTGCAGGTAGTCGCTGTACGGCAGGACAATCGCCGGCTTCTTCGCGATCGCCTCGACCGTGGGCTTGCCGACCACGAACTGGCCGATGCCCGCCGCCTTGCCCGCGGCGAGCGTGCCCATCAGCGTCTGCGGCGTACCGTTCTGCCAGTTCACCTTCGTGTAGTCGATGTTCGCCAGCTTGGCGTACGTCGGGAACAGGTTGCGGACGACCGAGCTGGGCGAGTCCGCCAGCGTCTTCCCCTCAAGATCCTTGGGGGTGGTGATGCCGTTGCCCTGCAGCGTGATGATGGCGGCCATCGTGCGCTGCTGGATGCCGGCCACGGCGGCGAAGCCGGTGGTCGGCGTCTTGGCCCCGGCCGCCAGCAGTGTTCCGGTCAGGTCGAGCGGGGTGAACTGGGCCGTCCCGCCGACGATCGCCTTCAGGTTTTCGAGCGTGCCGCCGCCGGCCTTGATCTCCACATCGAAGCCGGCGTCCTTGAAGTAGCCCTTCTCCTTGGCCACGTAGGCGTACGCGTCGCGTCCGAAGGTGCCGAACGACGTCAGGTACGTGATCTTCTCCAGCGCCTGCGATCCGCTGGCGTTTGCCGAACTCGCGTCGTCGCTGCAACCGGCAGCAGCGACGAGCGTCGTGGCCAGCGCTGCGGCCACGAGGGTACGGGTGAACTTTCTTCTGTGCACCGTGTTCCTTCCCAACAGAGGGGTCGTTGAGCTGGACGGCGCCGGCGGAGGGTCGCACCGGCGCCGCGAGGTGGTGTGCGTAAATCTCGCGGGCTAGCGTAGGGGACGTAGGTCGATCTATCGATGACAGGTTCATCTCAACGGCCCTTGTGGACAGCCTGGTCATCACAGCGCAACTCCGGCAGGCTAGGCTCATCAAGCATTGATCCGTCCCGATCGGGAGTCCGCGCAGATGATCAATATCAGTGGCGTTTCCCGTACGTTCACCGGCCGTTCCGGCACCGTGGAGGCCCTACGCGACATCTACCTCGAGGTGGCGGACGGTGAGTTCGTCGCCGTCGTCGGCCGCTCCGGCTGCGGAAAGTCCACTCTGCTGCGGCTGGTCTCCGGCCTGTTGCCTACGAGCGCGGGCGAGGTCACGGTGTCCGGCGAACGCGTGACACAGCCGCGCCGGGACATCGCCATGATGTTCCAGAAACCGGCGCTGCTGCCCTGGCGCTCGGTGCTCGACAACGTGCTCCTGCCGGTACAGATCTTCGGCTGGCGCAAGGCCGCCCACCGGCAACGCGCCCACGAGTTGCTTGAGCTCACCGGCCTCAGCGGGTTCGAGAAGCGTTTGCCGCATGAACTCTCCGGCGGCATGCAGCAGCGCGTCGCGCTGTGCCGGTCGCTGATCGCCAACCCGCGCGTGATGCTGATGGACGAACCGTTCTCCGCACTCGACGCGCTGACCCGGGAAGAGCTCTCCGGCGAGCTGCAGCGCGTCCACATGGAACTCAGCACCACGATCATCTTCGTCACCCATTCGATCGACGAGGCGGTGCTGCTCGCCGACCGGGTGGTAGTACTCAGCCCGCGTCCGGGCCAGATCCGCGAGGTGCTCGACATCAAGATTCCCCGGCCGCGCACGCTGGGCCGGACGACACACCTCGAAGAGGTGGCTCGGTGCAGCGCCGAGCTGCACGAACTACTCCTCTCCTGAAGGGAAGCGGATGCGCGTCAGCCTGTTCATCGAGCCGCACCGCGGCGCGACCTACGACGACCAGCTGCGGCTGGCCCGGCACGCCGAGGACGCCGGCTTCGAGGGCTTCCTGCGCGCCGATCATTACCAGTCGATGGGCGCCGACCCGGGCTTGCCCGGTCCGACCGACTCATGGATCACGCTGGCCGGCCTGGCCCGGGAGACATCGAAGATCCGGCTCGGCACGCTGATGAACTCGGCGACGTTCCGGCTGCCCGGTCCGCTCGCCGTGATGGTCGCCCAGGTGGACGCGATGAGCGGCGGCCGGATCGAGCTGGGCATGGGCGCCGGCTGGTTCGAGCGCGAACACACCTCGTACGGCATCCCCTTCCCGCCCGTGGCCGACCGCTTCGACCGCCTGACCGAGCAGCTCGAGGTGATCACCGGCCTATGGTCCACCCCGGACGGCGCGCGATTCTCCTACGACGGCAAGCATTACCAGCTGCTGGACGCGCCCGCGTTGCCCAAGCCGGTGCAGAAGCCCGGGCCGCCGATCATCGTGGGCGGGCGCGGCCCACGCCGCACCCCCGAGATCGCCGCCCGCTTCGCGGACGAATTCAACATGCCGTTCAAGACGGTCGCGGAGACGGCATCGGCGTTCTCGCGGGTCAAGGCCGCCTGTGACAGGTACGAGCGTCCGGCGCACCGGCAATTGACGTTGTCGGCGGGCATCGTGGTCGCCGTGGGGCGGACCGACGCCGAGGCGCGACGCCGTGCGGCGCCGTTGCACGTGCCGAGCGCCCTACCGCCGGAGGATCCGGTGGTGGGTTCGCCGGACCGGCTGGTGCAGCGGATCGGCGAGTTCGCCGAGGCCGGCGCGACCCGGGTACACCTGCGGGTCATCGACATGGCCGACCTGGATCACGTCGGCCTCATCGCCGCCGAGGTCCTGCCGCAGGTGGCCTCGTGACCGCGACGGTGGGTCAGGAAATCCTGCTCGACCGGGCGCTGGCGCGCGACCTGAGGACCGCGTCGACAGCCGGTGACACCGTGTATATCGGCCCGGATCGGTGAGTTGACGGGCGGCGCTGATCCGGTCTAAGTCCTGCCTTAAGAACGGCTTGCCAGAGTGGCGACGGCCGTTGACTATCCGTAACGTGCGCGGCATGGCATTTCGGACCTGGGTCAGGTTACTGCTGGCGACACTCGGTGTCGGTGCGCTGGCGGGAGCCAGCCAGCTCGGCGTGGCGTACGGCCTCGGCATCGTCCGGCTGACGCGTGTCCTGGACGTGAGTACGCGTGATCAGTGGAGCGCGCAGCTCGCCTGGGTGGCCTGGTTCGCGATGATCGCGGCAGTCGTTGGCGCGCTGGTGGGCGCGAGCCTGCTGCCACGCTGGCGGTTACAGTCCCGGGCGGAGTTCGCGATGCCGACCGCTTCATCGCCTCCCTCCGCCGGTTCCTCGGCCTCTCCGTTCACTTATTCCGCCGTCCCCGCGGATTCTTCGGGGTCTCCCGCCGGTCCTTCCTCAGCCTCCGCCCGCGGCTCTTCGTCGGCTTCTCGTGTTTCTGGTTCGGCGTCTTTGATCGATAGCGGCCCGTTGTCAGGGTCCTCCGCCGCCGGGTCCGCCGCTGGCGGATTCGGCCCCACCGGATCCGTCGCCTCGACCGGATCTGCCGCCACGGGGTGGGGCTCTGGCGCCGGCGCCTCGACGCCAGCGTGGCCGGCCGGGGTCGCGCCGGGCATCGGCACCGCCGTCTCTCTCGCACTCGCGGCCGGGATCGGGGCCGCCGTCGTCGTGCCACTGACCATGCAGCCCGCCCGGACCGCCCAGATCGCCGGCGTGCATCCGGTGCTCGTGATCGGCATCTGCACCGGCCTGGGCGCCCTGGTCGGCGTGTTCGCCGCGATGGCGGCGCTATTGCAGCCCGTGTCCCGCTGGAGCCTCACTACCGTGAGCATCGCCATCTGGACCATCGCGGTCGTCTCGGTGGCACCGTCGCTCGGGCCCAACGATCCGCTGCCCGCGGTGCGCCTCGGCGTTTTCGACGCGGGCTACCTCTCCCCCGCTACGACGCAACGGACGGCACTGTTCACGATGCCGGCGCTAGCCTTGCTGACCGGCGCCCTGGTCGGCTGGACAGCCCGGCGACGGGGGTGCTCGACGCTCACCATCGCGCTGGCCGGCCTGCCGGGTCCGGCGCTGCTCACCCTGGCGTACCTGATCGCAGGCCCTGGCTCCGGCACCGAGCGCTACCAGGTGGTGCCCTACTGGGCCGCGATGACCGCGACCGGCGCGGGCGTACTGGGCTCGGTGCTCGCCGCGGTGGTTCGTCGCGGTGAGGGCGGGGACGACGGCGACGACACCGACGACGGAGGCGACGACGGCGTCGGCGACGATCCGAAGGCAGACCGCCCCCGGTTTGAGCGCCGCCCGGGACAGCCCGATTCCGAGGTCACGACGGCAACCGCTCCGCTTGACCGGACATCGGGACCAACCGGCGCCAACCTCGGCGGCGGCCTCGGCGGCGGTGCCGCTTCCGGCGCCGGCACCAGCTCCGGCGGCGCCGGTCTCGGCTCCGTCTCCGGTTCCAGGTCCGGTTCCGGGTCCGGGTCCGGTAAGCGTGCCCGCAAGTCCGTCTTCGACGCCCTCAAGGGTCGCCTGGGCAAGGGTTCGTCGACCGCGGCCGGCCGCGGCCTCCCCCGCCGAGGCGGCGCCCTGGACTCCGCCGACATGCCCGGCCCGAACGACTTCGGCGCGACGGGCGGCCCGCCGTCGTCCGGCGCGACCTCCGCGCCCTTCGGCTCTACGTCTGGCGGCCCGCCGTCGTCCGGCGCGGCCTCCGCGCCCTTCGGCTCTACGTCTGGCGGCCCGCCGTCGTCCGGCCTGACCTCCGCGCCCTTCGGCTCTACCTCTGGCGGCCCGCCGTCGTCCGGCCTGACCTCCGCGCCCTTCGGCTCTACCTCTGGCGGCCCGCCGTCGTCCGGCGCGACCTCCGCGCCCTTCGGCTCTACCTCTGGCGGCCCGCCGTCGTCCGGCCTGACCTCCGCGCCCTTCGGCTCTGCGTCTGGCGGCCCGCCGTCGTCCGGCACGGCCTCCGCTCCCTTCGGCTCTACGTCTGGCGGCCCGACAGCCGCCGCCGACCGCCGTCCCGATCCGCTCGGTGGACGACCGGCCGGCCTGCAAGACTCCATGGCCGACAGTCGCCCGGGGGCTGGCGGGTCGCTCGACACCCGGTCGGCCGGCCCCAAGACCGCGCCGCGGAGCCACTCGGGCGGCGCGGCGCGCGGCGACTACGCCGCCCACGAGCCGCCGCCCTTCGACGGTTTCGCCCGCGGCGAGAACGGCCCGAGGTCCGCGGCGCCGTCGTCGGGCAGCGGGCGCACGACGGGGAGCCCGGGGTACTCGGCCGCACCCGACGCCCGCAAGCCATCGGATCGCCACGCACCGCACGCCGCCGAACCCGCGCCATACGTGCCCGCACCCGCGACCCTCCCCTTACCGCCCGAGGTGCTTGAGCCGCAGGGCGAACCCGCGGCGCGCGGGGCGGGCGGTCGGCTCGGTCGTGCCCTGCGCCCATTCGGCCGCGGCCGCGACGCCAACGCCGTATCTCACGACAGCGGCCACGCCGAGTTGGCAAGCGACGGCACCAGCTCCGACCGCTCCCAGGACAGCGGCCATGTCGAGCCAGCAAGCGGCAGCCGCACC